>NZ_CVTT01000087.1:0-120006 GCF_900006605.1 Pseudomonas sp. 58 R 3
GCGCCGCAGGGGTCGCCGCGACGGGCTTTCCACAGCAGCGGTGTGACCACGGTTTCGGTCGGGCCGTAGCCGTTGAACAGATACGTCGGTTTCAGTGCGCGCCAGGCCAGGTCGTAGCTGGCCTGTGCCACGGCATCGCCACCGAAGCAGTACACGCGCACTTTAGGCGGGTTGCCGTCGCGTTCGGCATGCTCGGCCAGTTGTTGCAGGTACACCGGTGGGAACACGGCCATGGTTACGTTGTGACGGTGCATTTGCGCGTAGGTGTACTCCGGCAGCCACAGGCTGTCATCGCGGATCAGCACGCTGGCGCCGTTGATCAGCGGGTGCATCCAGCCTTCGTGGGAACCATCGAAGGCGAAGGACATGAAGTGCAATTCGCAGTCGGCCGGGCCGGTTTCGTAGCGCTCGCCCGTGGCGATGATGTGCGCCACCAGCGGGCCGTGGGAAACCGCCACGCCTTTGGGCATGCCGGTGGAGCCGGAGGTGTAGATCACGTAGGCGAGGTTGTCGCCGTCCAGATTGACGCTTGGTGCCGTGTCGCTGTGGCCCGTCCAGTCTTCGGTGCGGTCAATGGCCAGGGCTTCCAGCCCTTCGGCGAGCGGCAATTGCGGCAAGGCGCTGGTGTGGCTGAGCAGCAACCTGGCGCGGCTGTCTTGCATCATGTACAGCAGGCGGTCACGCGGGTATTCGATGTCCAGCGGTACATACACGCCGCCAGCTTTCATCACGGCGAGGAACGCCACCATGATTTGCGCACTGCGCGGCATGGCAATCGCCACGCGCACTTCCGGGCCGACGCCACGGGCGATCAGCGCATGGGCCAGGCGGTTGGCCTGGCGGTCCAGCTCGCCATACGTCAGGGTTTGCGCATCAAACTTGACCGCAACCGCATTCGGGTTTTCCCGGGCGCGATCGGCGAACAGCTCATGCACCAGACGCTCGGCCGAGAAGCCGGCGTCGGTCTGGTTCCACAGTTGCAGGATGTGCTGTTGCTCATCCTGGCTGAGCAGCTTCAACTGGCTGATGGGCTGCTGCTGATCGGCAACCATCGCCTGCAACAGGTTTTGCCAGTGACGAGCCATGCGTTCAATGGTCGAGGCATCGAACAGGTCGGTCGCATAGCTCAGGGACGCACTCAACTGGTCACGGGATTCCTCGATATCCAGGGTAAGGTCGAAATGTGCAGCCGTTTCGTCCCAAGTCACCGGGCTCATGTCCAACTGCGCCAGGCGCTGTAAATGCTCGCCGGCCTGGCTGATGTGGTGGTTGAACGCCACCTGGAACAACGGGCTCAAGCTGAGGCTGCGCTCAGGTTGCAGGGCCTCCACCAGTTGCTCGAACGGCAGATCCTGATGGGCCTGGGCTTCCAGGGCGCGCTGCTTGACCTGCTGCAGCAACTGGGCAACGGTGGTTTGCGCGTCGATCTCGGCCTTGAGCACCTGAGTATTGACGAAGAAGCCGATCAGCCGTTCGGTTTCAACACGGTTGCGATTGGCGATCGGCACGCCGACACGGATGTCACGCTGGCCGCTGTAGCGATGCAACAACGCGTGGTAGGAGGCCAGCAACAGCATGAACAGCGTCACACCTTCGCGCTGGGCCAACAACTTGAGGCTATCGAGCAGCGAGGTCGGCAACCCAATATACAAACGCGCCCCGCGATGGGACGGTACCGCAGGGCGCTGTTGATCAAAAGGCAACTCCAGCACCGGTTGCTCGCCGCCGAGCAGTTCGCGCCAGTAGTCAAGCTGGCGCGCCTTTTCACCGGCTTCCATCCAGTCACGCTGCCATTTTGCGTAGTCGGCGTACTGGATCGGCATCGCCGGCAATTGCAGGGCCTGGCCCTGGTTGTAGGTCGCATAGAGCTGCACCAGTTCGTCGACCAGTACTTGCATCGACCAGCCGTCGGAGATGATGTGATGTTGCACCAGGACCAACACATGCTCGTCTTGCGCCAGGCACAAGAGGCTCACACGCATCAGCGGCCCCTGGCGCAGATCGAACGGTTGCGCCACCAGCGCCTGCACCGTGGATTTAAGCTGTGCCTGGTCGGTGAGCTGCGACACGAGTTCGATCCGCGCCTGCGGGCTGACCACTTGCACCGTGCGGTCGGCCTCTTGCTTAAAATGCGTGCGCAGGCTGTCGTGGCGCGCCACCAGGGTATCGAAGGCACGTTGCAGGGCGCTGCGGTCCAGCGGACCTTTCAAGCGCAGCGCACTGGGCACGTGATAGGCCGAGCTGTGCGGGTCCAGTTGCCAGAGGAACCACTGCCGTTCCTGGGCATAGGACAGCAACAACGGCTGATCGCGATCCGCCGCCACCATCGCCGGCGCCGAAGCGCTGAGCGCGGCCAGATTGTTGCCCCCCGTCAGAGTGTTAACAAAGTCGCCCAGCACGGGTTGCTCAAACAGCGTGCGCAGTGCAACTTCGAGACCCAGGCCATGGCGCAAGCGGGACACCACTTGCGTGGCGAGCAACGAATGCCCGCCCATCTCGAAGAAGTGATCGTTGAGCCCGACCCGTTCGGCGCCCAGCACCTGGGCCCAGATAGCCGCGACGCGTTGCTCGGTCTCGGTGACCGGTGCCACCCAATCGATCTGGGCTTGGCTGATATCCGGCTTGGGCAGCGCGGCACGGTCCAGCTTGCCGTTGGGGCTCAGTGGCAGGCGCTCCAGCACCAGCAGATGCGCCGGAACCATGTAGTCCGGCAGCTCTTGGCGCAACGCGGCCTTGAGCTGCGTGCGCAATTGAGCCTGCTCGGTGTCGGACAACGACTGGTTGGCCACGATGTAGCCGACCAACTGGTTGTCCGCCGCGATCACCAGCGCCTCGCGCACACTGGCCTGCGCCAGCAAGCGCGCTTCGATTTCACCCAACTCGATACGGAAACCTCGCACCTTGACCTGATGGTCGATTCGCCCCACGTACTCGATCATCCCATCGGCGCGATAACGTGCCAGGTCACCGGTGCGGTACAAACGGCCGACGCCGTCAGCGCAGAAGGGATCGGGAATGAAGCGGTGGGCCGTCAGGTCCGCACGTTTGAAATAACCCCGCGCCAACAACGGCCCGCCGATCACCAGCTCGCCCGCGACACCTACCGGCACCGGGTTGAGGTTGGCATCCAGCAGGTAAATGGCCCGGCCATCCAGCACGCGGCCAATCGGCATCATCGACGGCAAGGCTTCACGGCCCTCGACATACGCGGCGCAGTCCAGGGCAGTGGCGGTCACCGTGGCTTCGGTAGGCCCGTAGGTGTTGAGCAGTCGCACCTGCTGCAAGCCCGCTGCGCGCCAGGCATTCAGCCCTTCAGGCGGCATGGCTTCGCCGCCAATGTGCAGTTGGCGCAGGCGCCCGTAATCACGTGGGCCCAGGTCTGCAAAGTCGCGCACCAGAGCCAGCCAATAGGCCGTGGTCAGGTCGACCACGGAAATATCGTGTTCAATCAGCTGCTGGTAGAAGGTGTCGCTGTCCCACAGTTCGCCACCGCGCACCACCACCGCCGCACCGCAGCACAACGCCGGGTAGAGCTGCTCGACAAAACCGTCGAAGTTGAAGGTGCCAAATTGCAGCACGCGGTCATGGGCTTGCAGCGCAAACAGTTCGGTGAACACCTCCACATGCCGGGCCAGGGACGCCAGGTCGATGCCCACGCCTTTTGGCCTGCCGGTGGAGCCGGAGGTGAACATCACGTAGGCCAGGTTGGCCGGCTGCGCCCTCGACTCGGGGTTTTCAGCGCTGTAGTCGGCCAACCAGTCTGCGCCAGACTCCAGGCACACAAGCGTCAGGTTTGCGCTGATCGGCAGATGCTCCACCAACGGCTGCTGGGTCAGCAATAATTGCAGACCACTGTCCTCGATCATGCATTGCAGGCGCTCGGCCGGGTATTTCGGGTCCAGCGGCACATAAGCGCCGCCGGCCTTGAGCACCGCCAGCAAGCCGACGATCATTTCCAGGGAGCGGTCCACCGCCACACCCACCAGGGTGTCGGCGCTGACGCCCAACGCGATCAGACGATGGGCCAGGCGGTTGGCGCGCAGGTTGAGGTCGGCGTAGGTCATACGCTGCTGATTCAGGATCAGCGCGATGTTTTGCGGGTGCAACGCGGCCTGTTGTTCGAAGCGCTGCAATACGCTTGCCCTGGCCGGTTGAGCAACACTGCGCGGGTTCCAGTCTTGCAGCACGCGGGTGTATTCAGGGCCCAACAGCAACGGAATGGCGCCCACAGCTTGCTCGGGCGCCTGGATAAATTGCTGCAGCAAGCCCTGCAAGTAGGTGCCGATGTGCTGCACGGTGTCGGCCGCAAACTCCGCACGCAGGTATTCCAGGTGCAGGCTCAGGCGCTCGCCGCCGTGCACGGTCAGTGTCAACGGGTAGTTGGTGCGCTCCTGATGACTGACGCCACTGAAGCGCAAACCGCCCTCGCCCGACTGCTCCAGCGTCTTGGCCACCGGGAAGTTTTCGAACACCACCAGCGTGTCGAATAACGCCTCACCGGCCGAACCCGCCCAGCGCTGGATATCAAACAGCGGCGTGTGTTCATGCTCGCGCATTTCCAGGTTCAGTGCCTGTACGCAGCGCACCCAATCGCTGACGCTTTGCGCCGGGCTGGCAGCGGCAATCAGCGGCAAGGTGTTGATGAACAGGCCGACTTGCTGCTCGACATTCGCCAGCTGCGCCGGGCGCCCGGACACCGTCACCCCACAGGCGACGCTGGACTGGCCGGTGTAGCGTTGCAGCAGCAACAGCCACGCCGATTGCACCAGGGTGTTGAGGGTCACTTGGTGCGCACGGGCGAAGGCCGAAAGGCGCTGAGTCTGGCTAGCATCCCACTCACAAAGGACCTCACCGTATTCACCCGCACTCTGCGCCGGGCTTTTGGGCACACTGCGCGCCAGGTGCGTCGGCTCGTCCAACTGCGCCAGGCGCTGGCGCCAAAAGGCCTCGCCCAACGCCGGATCCTGCCGTTGCAACCAGGCGATATGCTGGGAAAAGCCCGCGCCCACCGGCGCCAACGCCTGGCCCTTGCAGGCTTGCAGCACTTCATTGAGCACCAGTGCATTGCTCCAGCCATCCATCAGGATGTGATGGCTGGTGTAGATCAAGTGCCAGCGGTCTTCAGCCGTACGGACCAACGCCACCCGCAGCAACGGTGGACGCGCCAACTCAAAGCCTTCGCGATGGTGCTCGGCGGCCAGGCTATCCAGGGCGGCGGGAAGCTCCTGACGCCCACGCCAGTCGAATTCGGTGAACGGCAAGCTGACCTGGCGATACACCACTTGCAGGGCCTGGCCCTGGTCGTCCTGCCAGACAAACCCGGTACGCAACATGTCATGCCGTGCCAGCACTTGCGCCCAGGCGCGTTGGAATACTGCCACGTCCAGGCCATGCACGTCGGCGCGCAGCTGGCTGACGTAAATGTCGTCCTCGCCCTGTTGGTAGAGGCTGTGAAACAACATGCCCTGTTGCATCGGCGACAGCGGGTACAGGTCCTGCACGTCCCTTGCCGGCAGTGCCAGCTCGTCAAGCTGGGGTTGGGTCAAGTGCGCCAGGGTCACGTCGGCCGGTGTCAGGCCGCCCTGTTTCGGATCGACGCAATGGGCAATCAGTGCCAGCAGTTCCTGCTGGAAATCATCCGCCAGGCGCTGGACAGTCGCGACCTCGAACATCTCGCGGCTGAACCCCCACTGCAGGGCCAATTCACCGCCGTACACCTGGCCCTCCACCGTCAGCCAGTTGGCCAGCGGCGCCTGCGGGTCCTGAGCCTGCCCACTGCCCTGGGCGGCAGGCACGAACAACGCTGACTCGTTGAACTGGCGGTCGAACTGCCCCAGGTAGTTGAACGTGATGCGTGGCGCGGTCAGGTTCGAGAGGGCTTCACGGGCGTCAGGCGTACCGAGGTAACGCAGCAGGCCGTAGCCAATGCCTTTGTGCGGCACGGCGCGCAGTTGCTCCTTGACCGACTTGATGGCGGCCGACAGCTCGCCATCGGCTTGCAGGCGCACCGGGAACAGGCTGGTGAACCAGCCGACGGTGCGGCTAAGGTCGAGCGTGTCGAACAGGTCTTCACGGCCATGGCCTTCCAGTTGGATCAGTGCGGCAGGCTGCTCGCTCCAGCGGCTGACGACGCGCGCCAGCGCGGTGAGCAGCAGGTCATTGACCTGGGTGCGGTAGGCCGCCGGGGCGTCTTGCAGCAGTTGACGGGTGTGTTCGGCGCTCAAGCGGATTTCGAGCTTGCTGCCCAGGCGATTCTGCAGGCCGCCCTGGGGGTTGTCGCAGGGCAGGTCGGCGCTCGCGGTCTGGGCCTGCCAGTACGGCAGTTGGTTGCCCAGCGTCAGCGCATGGGCCTGCAACTGCTGCGCCCAGTCTTGGTAGGCACTGGTCTTGGCCGGCAACGCCGCGTTGCGGTAAGCCTGTTGCAGGTCTTCTAGCAGGATGCGCCACGACACGCCATCGACCACCAGGTGATGCACCACCAGCAGCAGGCGCTGGGCGCCGTCTGCCATCCAAACCAGTACCGCGCGCAGCAGCGGACCCTGTTCAAGGTCGAGGCTGCGGTGTGCCTCGTCGCAAAGTGCGGCCAGCTCAGCCTCGTCAGCGACCTGCGCCTGCCACACTGAAGCGCTTGCCACCGGCTCGGCGTGGGCCTGTTGCCAACCGTCTGCCTGTTGCACAAAACGCAGGCGCAGGGCGTCATGGTGGTTGATCAAGCGGGTCAAGGCTGCGTCCAGGCGCGCGGGCTCCAGGGCTTCACGCGGGGCCAACAACAGCGACTGGTTCCAATGCTGGCGCGCCGGGATCATCTGCTCGAAAAAGCTGTGTTGCACGGGCGTGAGGATCACCTCGCCGCTGACCGGGCCTTGATCGATCACCGTCGCCTGTTCAAAGCTCGCCACCAGCGCCAGGCTGCGCACGCTCTGGTACTGGAACAGGTCACGCGGGCTGAGGCGAATCCCCGCCTGGCGGGCGCGGCTGACCACTTGGATAGAGATAATCGAATCGCCACCCAGCTCAAAGAAGTTGTCGTCCAGACCGACCTGCGGAGCGCCGAGCACATCGCTCCAGATCGCTGCCAGGGCCTTTTGCAGTTCGCTTTCGGGCGCGACAAAGGCTTGTTGCGGTGCAGTATCCGGCAACGGCAGCGCCTTGCGGTCGAGCTTGCCGTTGGCGGTGACCGGCAGTTTGGCCAGGGTGACGAAATGCGTGGGCACCATGTATTCCGGCAGGCTGCTGAGCAGCCAGACCTTGAGGTCGGTCGGCTCTTCACCTTCGTTAACCAGATAGGCAACCAGCTGTTTGCCGCCCTGCACCAGTACCACGGCTTCGCGCACCTGCGGGTGTTGCATCAGCCGGGTTTCGATTTCGCCCAGCTCGATACGCAAACCGCGCAGCTTGACCTGATGGTCGAGGCGGCCGAGGTACTCGATCACGCCATTGGTACGCTGGCGCACGCGGTCGCCGGTGCGGTAGAGGCGCTCGCCGCCAATAAACGGGCTGGGCACAAAGCGCTCGGCGGTCAAGCCGGGACGGCGGTGATAACTGCGCGCAAGGCCGACACCGCCCAGGTACAACTCGCCAGAGACACCGGCGGGCACCGGGTTGAGCTGGGCGTCGAGCACATAGGTGGCCAGGTTGGCAATTGGGCGGCCGATGGGCACGCTGTCGGCGCCTTCGTCCACGCATGTCCAGTGGGTAACGTCGATGGCGGCTTCGGTGGGGCCGTAGAGGTTGAACAAACCCGCCGCTGGCAGTTTGGCGAACACCTGCAACTGCGCATCCAATGGCAAGGCTTCGCCGCTGCACACAATGCGTTTTAGGTTCGTGCAGGCACCCACGCCCGGCTCATGGATAAACGCCTGGAGCATCGACGGCACGAAGTGCAAGGTGGTGATGGCGTGGCGGCCGATGGTCTCGATCAGCCGCGCCGGCTCGCGATGTTCGCCAGGGGCGGCGACCACCAGCCGAGCGCCGGTCATCAATGGCCAGAAAAACTCCCACACCGACACGTCGAAGCTGAACGGGGTTTTCTGCAAGACCGCATCGCTGGCGTCCAGGCCGTAAGCCTGCTGCATCCAGCACAAGCGGTTGACCAACGCCCGATGGCTGTTGCCGGCGCCCTTGGGTTTGCCGGTGGAACCGGAGGTGTAAATCACGTAGGCCAGATTGAGCGCCTGGATGGCCACGGCCGGTGATTCGCTGCTATAGCCGTCCAGCCAACCCGGCGCCTGGTCGAGAACGATCACTTGCACGCCATTAATCGGCAGCAAAGCCTGCAGGCTCTGTTGGCTGAGCAACAGCTGGATGCCGCTGTCTTGGATCATGTAGGCGAGGCGTTCCTGGGGGTATTCCGGGTCCAACGGCACGTAGGCGCCGCCGGCCTTGAGGATCGCCAGCAAACCCACCACCATCTCGACCGAACGCTCGACACAGATACCCACCAGCACGTCGGGGCCAACGCCCTGCTCGCGCAAGGCATGGGCCAACTGGTTGGCGCGGGCGTCTAGCTGGGCATAGCTCAAGGTGGTCGCACCAAACACCAGCGCCGGAGCATCCGGGGTGCGCCGCACGTGCTCCTCAATGAGCCGATGCACACCTTGCTCGGTCGGGTACGCCTGGGCCGTCTGGTTCCATGCGCGAAGCAGCACTTGCTGCTCCTCGGCGGCCAGCATCGGCAACTCACCGATGCGGTGTTCGTCGCCGGCCACCATCGCGTGCAGCAGGCTGACCCAGTGCTGGGCCATGCGCGTTATAGAGGGCGCGTCAAACAGGTCGTTGGCGAAGGTGAACGCGGCATGCAAGGTGCCGGACTTTTCATAGGTGTCCAGGGTCAGGTCAAACTGGGTGGTACGGCCTTGCCATTCCACCAGCGCCAATTCCAGGCCGGAAGCGGTGCTCACCGAGGCAATGTCCGCCACCACCGGCTGGTGGTTGTACATCACCTGAAACAGCGGTGTATGGCTCAGGCTGCGCTCGACCTTGAGGGCTTCCACCAGGCGTTCGAACGGCAGTTCCTGATGGGCCTGGGCGCCCAACGCATGCTCCTTGATGCCTTGCAGCAACTCGGCGACACGGGTTTGCCCGGTCAACTCGGTGCGTAGCACCTGGGTGTTGACGAAGAAACCAATCAACCCTTCGACTTCGCCGCGATTGCGATTGGCGATCGGCACACCGACGCGGATATCGCCCTGCCCCGTGTAGCGATGCAACAACACGTTGAAAGCGCCCAGCAGCAACATGAACAGGGTGACGTTGTGCTTTTGCGCACAACTGCGCAGTTGCGCGGCGAGGCCTGAATCGATGGCGAAATTATGCCGGGTGCCCTGGTAGCTGGGCATGGCCGGGCGCGGGCGATCGGTGGGCAGTTCCAGGACCGGATGCTCATCACCCAGACGTGCCTGCCAGTATTCAAGCTGGCGCGCCTGCTCCCCCGCTTCCAGCCAACGCCGCTGCCACAGGGCATAGTCGCCGTACTGGATCGGCAGCGCCGGCAATTGCGGCGTTTCGTGGCGTTCGTGGGCGTCGTAGCAGCGGATGAACTCGTCGATCAGCACATTCATCGACCAGCCGTCGGAGACGATGTGGTGCAGGGTCAGCAGCAGCACATGCTCCTGCACGTCCAGCTTGAGCAATTGCACGCGCAGCAGCGGGCCGTTTTCCAGATCGAATGGCAGCAGTGATTGCCGGGTCGCCGCTTGGTTGACGGCCTGCTCGCGCTCATCAAAGGCCAACGCACTGAAGTCCAGATGCTCGACGGCAACCGAAGGCTCGATGGCAACTTGCAGCAAGCGATCGTCGGCCTGGCGCTGGAAGACCGTGCGCAGTGTTTCATGACGTGCCACCAGGCTTGCGAATGCCTGCTCCAGTGCGCGCAGGCTGAGGGCGCCTTTTAACCTAACGGCGCCGGGCAAGTTGTAGGCGCCACTGGCCGGGTCCAGTTGCCACAGAAACCACATGCGCTGCTGCGCGTAGGACAGCGCCTGGCGATCCTCCACGTCCACACCTGCCGGAATCGGAAACCGGGAAAAGTCCACGCCTTCTTTCTGCAGGGCTTGCAGGAAAACCTGGCGTTTTTCCAGGGGCAACCCGATAAACCGGCGAGCAAGTTTCAAGGAGTCTTCAGCATTCATTTCTTGGAGTCCGGAACAATAGGCAGGAAGCACAAAGGCACGTCGTCCCTATAAAACGAACCGGACAAGGAAAAATTAGCGGGGCGTAAGCGGCGTGAAGCGCGGTGTCATCAAGGGTTACATCAATCTCAGCCAAGCCTCGCCAACTCGGGCTAGCATTGACGAACACCACTTTTTGCAACTACATTTAGTTACACGCAGGGAACGCCGTGTCCAAAAATGAAAAGCTGCTCGCCAAACTGCTCAATGAGCACATGGCTTTTACCTGGCCTGAGCTGGTAACGCTGCTGCACCAGTTTGGCTACAGACAGATTGAAGGGGCTGGAAGCCGGGTAAAATTCGATATCGGCAACCCCAGTGCAATGATCACCTTGCACAGGCCTCACCCCGGCAACGAACTGAAACACTACATTCGGCGCCAGATCATCGAACAATTGAAATCAGGAGAACTGATTCAGTGGACAACCAACTGAAACACCAGGGCTACATCGGCTCTATCGAAGCCAGCCTCGAAGACAACTGCCTGTTCGGCAAAGTGCTGTTCATCAAGGCACTGGTGAGCTACGAAGGCAAAACCGTCGCCGAGCTGGACGCGGCGTTCCGCGAGGCGGTGGATGACTACCTCGTGACCTGCCAGGCACTGGGGCAAACCCCGGAGAAACCTTGCAAGGGTTCATTCAACGTACGCGTCGGCCACGACCTGCATTTGGCGGCGGCCCTGGCGGCGACGCGCAAGAAAGTCACGCTCAATGACCTGACGCGGCAGGCGTTGAATGAGTTTTTGCAGCATCACTGCGCAGAACCTGTACCAACGCTCGGCTGAGCGCCCAAGCGCCGATACCCAAACACCGCCGAGCCCAACACCACCGCGCCCGCCACCAATGCCACCCAGAACCCGCTGGCAGCACCGAAGTGGTCGATCATCCAACCGGAGCTGGCCGCGCCAATGGCCACACCGATACTCAGGCCGGTGATCAGCCAGGTCATGCCTTCGGTCAGGCGGCTGGGCGGCACCACCTGCTCCACCAGGGCCATGGATACGATCAGGGTTGGGGCAAAGAACAGCCCGGAGATAAAGATCGCCGCCGCCAGACCAGGGATATTGGTCACCAGCAGTAGCGGCAATGTGGTCAGCGCCGTGGCCACGCCGCAGAACAGAAATTGCCGAGGCAACGGCGCCTTGAGCTTGAGCATGCCAAAGGCCAAACCCGCCAGGCACGACCCGATGGCATACACCGACAGCACGATACTGGCCGCCGCCGGTTGGCCCTGGTGTTGGGCGAAGGCCACGCTGACCACATCCACCACACCCACGATCACGCCCATGGCAAGCAGCAGGATCATCAGGATCAATACCGACGGTGAAGCGATCAACCAGCGGCCGTGGTGGTCTTGCTGCGCATGCACCGGCGGCTCTGTCGCACGCTGCAGCACAAAGGTGGTGACGCCAACCGCCAACAGCACCGTCGCCACCAAAGGCCCCGCTTCCGGGAACAGCACCACGCTCAGGCCTACCGAGATCGGCGGGCCGATAATGAAACACACCTCATCAAGCACCGACTCCAAAGCGAATGCGGTTTGCAGCCTGGGCTGGCCACGGTACAGCTCGGTCCAGCGCGCCCGCACCATGGCCGACATGTTCGGCATGCAACCGGCCAGTGCGGCGCACACAAACAGTGTCCAGGCTGGCGCCTGCAAACGAGTGCACAGCAACAACAGCACCAACGCTCCGCCGCCGATCAGCGCCGCAATCGGCAGCACCCGGCCTTGGCCATAGCGGTCCACCAGGCGGGACACCTGCGGCGCGCAGAATGCCGTCGCCAGGGCAAACACCGCCGCCACCGAGCCTGCCAGGCCATAACCGCCATGCACTTGCGAGAGCATGGTGATCAGGCCGATACCGGTCATCGAAATCGGCATGCGCGCAAGCATGCCCGCCAGTACGAACGCCCGGCTGCCTGGGGCTTGGAATAACTCGGCGTAGGGATTTGCCATCCTGCTTAACCTCTTCCTCAACCCTTGAAACTTGCGATTTGCAGGTATCAAGGCAAAATACATACGGTGCGTATGTGACAAATCATGCGTAACATACGCAGCGTATGTCAATCACTCACTGAGCTAATGCGAGCCTTACCCATGAGCCGAGCCCGTACCGAAATGATCGACGCCACCCGCGCCCGGCTGATCGCCAGCGCTCGCCAAGCCTTCGCCACACAGGGCTACGCCAACACCTCGATGGATGATTTTACCGCCCGCGCCGGCCTCACCCGCGGTGCGTTGTACCACCACTTCGGCGACAAGAAAGGTTTACTGGCGGCGGTGGTCGCCGAGCTCGACGCGGAGATGGACGCCCACCTGCAAGGCATCAGCGACCAGGCGCAGGAACCCTGGAGCGGCTTTTGTGAACGCTGCCGCGCCTATTTGCGCATGGCCCAGGATGGCGAGATTCAACGCATCGTGTTGCAGGATGCGCCAGCCGTACTCGGTGATACGGGCTCTGAGCAACAGTGCGTGGAATCCCTGCGCCAGCTGCTGGAGGCGATGATGCAGGCCGGTGTCATCCAGCAAGCCCCCAGCGTCGCGCTGGCCCAGTTGATCAATGGCAGCCTGGTCAACGCGGCCCTGTGGATCGCCCGTGACGAGCAACCAAACCTGCGCCTGCAAGAAGGTTTGCAGGCGCTGGAACTGTTACTGCAAGGCTTGAAGCAAGCCGTCACACCAGCCGTTTGATCTGCTTGTGGCGCCACACCAACCGGTAATAGGCGGTCTGCAGCACCAGCATCGCCAGGTAGGTCACCGGAAACGCCATCCACACGCCTTCCAGGCCGAAGTGCGCGTTGAACAGGTACGCCATCGGCAGCTCAACGCACAGCACACAGAAGATCGAAATCGCCACCGGCATCAACACCACGCCGCTGGCGCGCATGATCCCGCCGATCACCGCCTGGAACCCGAACACCAGGATGCTCCACAGCATGATATGCAGCAGGTGCTCGGCATTGAGCCGTGCCGCGTCGTCGGTGATAAACAAGCCCAGCAACCAGTGGGACAACAGGTAACCCAACAGGATCAAGCCACCGGTCAGGCACAGGTTGATCACAAGCCCGGTGCGCAGGATCGGCCCGATACGCTCCAGGCGCCCGGCCCCGATCGCCTGGGCACCGAGGATCGAGGCCGTGATCGCAATCGACAGCGCCGGGAACTGCACGTAATTGACGATCTGCGTCACCGCGCCATAGGCCGCCGTAGCTTGTGAGCCATGCCCGTTGACCAGCGCCAGAATCACCAACTCCGACAGCGACAACACCACCATCTGCAAACCGGTTGGCAAGCCGATACGCAGGACCTTGCCGAGGATCGCCCGGTCCAGGCGCAAGGCCGCGAGCAGTTCACGGTCCGGCGCCATCACATGGTTTTTATGGCGCAGGCGCAAAATCAGAAACAGCATGGCCGCCGCGTTGCCCACCAAGCCCGCATACACCGCACTCTGAATGCCCATGGGCGGCAAGCCGATCCAGCCACGAATCAGCGCCGGGGTCAGCAGCAGGCCGACCAGCGTCGAGACCATCAACGCCAGCAACGGCGAAACCGTATCGCTGACGCCTCGCAATAGTTGGGTGTAGAGGATGAACACCAACAGCAGCGGCATGATCAGCATCATCATTTGGGCATAACCCACCGCGTCGTCGAGTACATCGATTGGGGTACCCAACGCCTGCAACGCCGGGCGCGCGAACAGGCTGCCCAGCACTGCCGCGATCAAGCCCACCAGCGCGCCAAGCGTCAGGGTCGCGCCGGTAATCACCTTGACCATCGCGGTTTCCTGCGCGCCCCAGGCTTGCCCGATCAACACCGAAGCGCCCGCCCCCAGGCCGATCACCAACGCAATAAAGAAAAACACGATGGGGAACATCCCCGACACCGCCGCCAGCGCCTGGGTGCCGAGCATCTGCCCGACATAGATGCCGTTAAGGGTGCCGGAAAAGCTTTGCAGGAAGTTGGACAGCACCATGGGTGCCAGAAACATCAGGTAGATCTGCCACAACGGCCGCTTTGGGGTGACGTCCATACTGGTTTGAATCTCTGGATTATTGTTATGCGGTGAAGGCATTGCGTGACAGCCAGGCCAGGTACGTCTGTACGTCCACCGGCCAATGCGCGATTTTTAGGGAAAAGTCGGCAGCGTCCTGGGCAAACAGCGCCCGTGACGCGTCTTCAAACCCTGGCAGGTCGCCGCCGAGGGCGCTCATGAAACGATAGCTGGCTTCTTTGGCCTGGCGCATTTGATCACGGGCAGCATGAACATTGCGCGCTTCATCCACCAACCGACGTAATGCCGCCGACGCGCCGCCACGTTGTTGGGCCAGCCATTCCCAGTGGCGCGGCAGCAGGGTGACTTCCCGCGCAACCACGCCCAGCTTGGGGCGCCCGACCGCAGGCGCTGCGGGTGGATCTTCATTGAGCTTGATCGGCACCGGTTGATCCGGCGCGTAGCCGGCAGGCCAAGGGTAGTCGACCTGGGTGCCGGTGGCATCGTCGAAGACCAGGAAGCTGCCGGTGGGCAGGTCAAGGCTCGCCAGCGCTTCGGCCACCTGGGAATAGGAGCCGGTTGCCACGCGCTGGTGACGGACAAAGGCAGTGCAAACTGCTGTATTTTGAATAGGCATCGGTTATTACCCGGATTTTATTTGTTTTACCCGGATCATATTAATTGTATTTTGATAATCCGCAAGCCGATGCGGCAAAAACCGTCGGCGCGGCCACGCACCTGTCGCGTTAGCTGCAACCTGACCTGTGGGAGCGGACTTGCATCGTGGCTGAGACCGGCTAACCACCAAAAGTCTGCGACGGCCGACGCAACGTCGGATCAAACGGATTGATCCGAGGCCCGATCGCTGCCGCTTCGCGCTTGAGCAACTCCACCACCATCGGCAACCGGCTTGGCCCCAAGCGGTCACTGATGGTCGCCACACTCAACGCCGCCACCGCATGCCCATCCCGATTCAGAATCGGCACCGCCAACCCGGCCATGCCTTCGAGCACACCGGTATTGCGCGCCGCATAACCCAGGCGCCGCACATTCTCGACCTCGGAGCGCAGCAGCACTTCGTCATACAGGTGAAAATCCTTGAGGCGTGGCAGGTTGTAGCGGATCACCGTCTCACGCTCTTCCTCCGGCAAAAACGCCAGGATGGCCAGACTGCCCTGCCCCACGCCGAGCGCCACACGCCCACCAATATCGCCAGTGAAGGTGCGAATCGGATACGGCCCTTCGCTGCGGTCCAGGCAGATCGCATCAAAGCCGCTGCGCGCCAGCAGAAACAGCGAATCGCCCAATGACGCACTCAGGCGCAACATGCTCGGGCGCACCAGGTCGCGCAGGTTGCCGGTCTTGCCGGCGTTGGCCGCCAGGGCGAAGAACTCCAGGCTCAGGCGGTAGCGCTTGCTGCGCCCATCCTGCTCAACCATGCCTTCGTCCATCAGGCTGCGCAGCAGGCGGTGCGTAGTGGGCTGCGACAGGCCGACCTGCTGCGCGAGCTGGGTCACGCGCTCGCCGCCTTCGGGCACTTCGCCCAAGGTGCGCAGCAACGCGAACAATCGAGACACGCTCCCCGCACCGACTTCCTTAGCGCCTTCATTCCGCTCAGTGGAATCCATAACACGTAATCTCGATATAAATTCTGGTGAGTGAATAAAACTGAAAATAATAGTCCGTTCAGTGAAATTCCATCTTCCGCCCATCCTAGTCTTCGTCCTAATCTGCGTCCACAGGGGCGAAATGAACAACAACCGGCAGCCGACTTGAGATCGAGCGCCAACGCACCCGCAACACTCTTTTCGCATCTGCCCAAAACAAAAAAGCGCGTTTCGACGCGACTCAAAAAAGGTGGAACGCAGACATGGCTTTTCTCCAACTCAACGCCTTGAGCAAACGCTACGGCGCCGTCGACGCAGTGGTCGCCACCGACCTTGCGGTGGAAAAGGGCGAGTTCGTTTCCCTGCTCGGCCCTTCGGGCTGCGGCAAGACCACCACCCTGCAAATGATCGCAGGCTTTGTCGACGTGAGCGGCGGGCAGATCCTGCTCGACGGCCGCGACATCACCCACGCCAAACCCGCCAGCCGTGGCTTGGGCGTGGTGTTCCAGAGTTACGCGCTGTTCCCGCACATGAGCGTGCGCGACAACGTGGCCTTCGGCCTGAAGATGCGCAAAGTGCCGGCCGGCGAGATCGCCAGCAAAGTCAAAACCGTGTTGGAACTGGTGCGCCTGGCCCCACACGCCGAACGCTATCCGCGTGAATTGTCCGGCGGCCAGCGCCAGCGTGTGGCCCTGGCGCGTGCGCTGGTGATCGAGCCGCCGGTGTTGCTGCTGGATGAGCCGCTGTCCAATCTCGATGCCAACCTGCGCGAAGAAATGCAGTTTGAAATCCGCCGTATTCAGTGCGCCGTGGGCATCACCACCTTGATGGTCACCCACGATCAGGCCGAAGCCCTGTCGATCAGCGACCGCGTGGTGGTGATGCAGGCCGGGCGCGTGACCCAGATCGACGCGCCCTACAAGCTCTACGAACACCCACGTACGCGGTTTATCTCGGACTTTGTCGGCAAGGCCAACTTGCTGGCCGGTGACTACGACGAATTCGGCACTCCCCAAGTGCGTCATACCGGCGGCGACGGCCCACTGGTACTGAGCCTGCGCCCGGAAAAAATCCAGCTGGTGGATGCAGGTGCAGGCCGCCTGCAAGGCAAGGTCCTCGACCGTTATTTCTTCGGCAGCCAATGGCTCTACCGCGTCCAAACGGCTCTGGGCGAAATCACCGTGGTACGCAGCAACGACGGCAGCGCACCGCTCGGTTGCGGCGCGGCGGTGGGCCTGGACTGGCACGCCGAGTTACTGCGCGTGCTGACGGCGGATGAGGTGCACCCATGAGCCGTGGTTATCTGTTGTCGCTGCCGGCGCTGCTGCTGTTTAGCGGCCTGCTGATCCTGCCGCTGTTGATGACCCTGGTGCTGTCGTTCAACGTGTTCGACTACCAGGTGGGCGTGAAGGCCGATGAGTGGACCTTTGCCCATTACCTGTCGCTGTTCAGCGATGCGTACTTCTACGAAATCTTCTGGCGCACCTTCTGGATCAGCGCGCTGGTGACTCTGCTGTGTGTAGTGATCGGCGTACCGGAAGCCTACATCCTCAGCCGCATGGGCACCCCGTGGCGCTCGATCTTTTTGATTTTGATCCTCACGCCGCTGCTGATTTCGGTGGTGGTGCGCGCCTTCGGCTGGAGCTTGTTGCTGGGTGCCGACGGGCTGGTCAACCAGGTGATTCAGTTCCTCGGCGGGCGCCCGGTGAAACTGTTGTACACGCCGTTCGCGGTGGTGATCGCACTGGTGCACGTAATGCTGCCGTTCATGATCATCCCGGTGTGGACCTCGCTGCAAAAGCTCGACCCGTCGGCGGAACAGGCGGCGCTGTCACTGGGCGCCAGCCAGGCCACGGTGATGCGCAAGATCGTGTTGCCGCAAGTGATGCCCGGCGTGCTGTCCGGCACCTTGATCGTGTTCGGCCTGGCCGCCAGTTCGTTTGCGATACCCGGCCTGCTCGGCGGGCGCCGCCTGAAAATGGTCGCCACCGTGGTCTACGACCAGTACCTCTCGGAACTCAACTGGCCCATGGGCGCGACCATTGCGGTGGTGCTGCTGTTGGTCAACTTACTGATCATGCTGAGCTGGAACCGCATGGTCGAAGGCCGCTACAAAAAGTCCCTGGGGGTTTAAGCGCATGTCCAGAAACGGTCCTTTGGCTCTCGGTTTCCATGGTTTGGTGGTGCTGTTCATGATGGCGCCGCTGGTGGTGGTGTGCCTGGTGGCCTTCACGCCGGAAAACACGCTGAGCCTGCCCACCTCGGGCTTCTCGCTGCGCTGGTTTCGTGCAGTGTTCGAGCGTGCCGACTTTATCCAGGCGTTCTACAACAGCCTGATCCTGGCGTTTACCGCCGCCACCCTGGCGACCCTGATTGCAGTGCCCGCCGCCCTGGCGATCAGCCGCTATCAGTTCCCGGGGCGCAACTTTTTCAGCGCGTTGTTCCTGTCGCCCATCATCATTCCGCACCTGGTGCTGGGCGTGGCGATGCTGCGTCTGTTTGCGCTGATGGGCGTCAATGGCAGCTTCACCTGGCTGATGCTGGCGCACGTGGTGATCATCACACCGTATGTGCTGCGCCTGGTGTTGGCGGCGGCCATTGGTATTGATCGCAGTGCCGAGCAAGCCGCCGAATCCCTCGGTGCCGGGCGCTTCACGCTGTTCCGTCAAATCACCTTACCGATGATTTTGCCGGGTGTGGCCGGCGGCTGGTTGCTGGCGTTCATCAACAGTTTCGATGAAGTGACACTGTCTATTTTTGTCAGCTCGCCAGCCACGCAAACCCTGCCGGTGCGCATGTATGTGTACGCCACCGAGTCCATCGACCCGATGATGGCGGCGGTGTCGGCGCTGGTCATTGCACTCACCGCAGCCACCATGATCCTGCTCGACCGGGTGTATGGCCTGGACCGCGTACTGGTGGGGAAACATTGATGGCCTTGTTCAAACGTTTGGCCGAAACCCGCCGCCCTGCCCTGGCCTTTACCCTTGATGGTCAACCGGCCAGCGGCTTGCTGGGCGACACGTTGCTCACCGCCATATTGACCTGCGCCGAACACCTGCGCGGCAGCGATTTCAGCGCCGAACGCCGTGCCGGTTTCTGCCTGATGGGCGCGTGCCAGGACTGCTGGGTGCGGCTGGAAGATGGCCGCCGTGTGCGGGCTTGCTCAACGCTGTTGGAAGAGGGCCAGGCGATCAGCCGCGATCCGGGGCGTCAGGCATGAAACCGATCGTGATTGTCGGCGCAGGCCCGGCGGGCATCAGCGCGGCGCGCACCTTGCTCGACCATGGCATCAAGCCTTGCCTGGTGGATGAAAGCCTGCGCGGCGGCGGGCAGATCTATCGGCGTCAACCGGCCAATTTTCAGCGCTCGCCCAGGCAGCTGTATGGCTTTGAGGCGGGCAAGGCGACGGCCGTGCACCGCACACTGGATGAGTTGGCGCCGCTGATCGACTACCGGCCCGAAACCCTGGTGTGGAATGCCGAGGACGGTCGCCTGGACATGTTGAATAACGGCCACGCCGAAAGCGTGGAGTACGCCCGGATTATCGTCGCCACCGGCGCCACCGACCGCATTCTGCCGGTGCCGGGCTGGACCTTGCCCGGCGTCTACAGCCTTGGCGCTGCACAAATCGCGTTGAAATATCAGGGCTGTGCCATCGGTGAGCGCGTGGCGTTGTGTGGCAGTGGGCCGTTGCTGTATCTGGTCGCCTACCAATATGCCAAGGCCGGGGCCAAGGTGGTGGCGGTGCTCGACAGCGCGCCATTGAGTGCCCAGTGCCGTGCTTTGCCGGCGCTGCTGGGGCAACCGGCGACCCTGGCCAAAGGCATTTATTACCGTGCCTGGCTCACCGCCCATGGGGTTCCCGTGCACCAGGGTGCGACGCTCCAGCAGATCGACGGCGAGCAACGGGTGCGTGGCATTCGCTGGGGCAAGCGGGTGCTGGAATGCGATGCCGTGGCGTTCGCCCATGCGCTGCGCAGCGAGACCCAACTGGCGGATTTGCTCGGCTGTGAGTTTGCCTGGAACCCTTTGAACCGCGCCTGGCTGCCACAACGCGACAGTGCCGGGCGCAGCAGCGTCAGCGGCGTGTACCTGGCGGGCGACGGGGCCGGGATCATGGGCGCCGATGCCGCGCAAATGGCCGGTGAACGGGCGGCGTTAGCGGTCCTGGAAGATTCAGGCGTCGCCATCGATCCGCTTCGCCCAGCGCTGCTTGAGCAACAACTGGCGGGTATCCAGCGCTTTCGCCATGGCCTGGAAACCGCGTTCCCTTTCCCTGAGCAATGGGCCGCACAGGCGCCGGATGCGTTAATCCTGTGCCGCTGCGAAGAAGTCAGCGTCGGCGATGTACGCGCCGTCGTCGATGAGGGCCACTGGGAAATCAACCGGGTCAAAGCCCATTGCCGGGTCGGCATGGGCCGCTGCCAGGGCCGCATGTGTGGGCTGGCGGCAGCAGAGGTTGTGGCCGAGCGCAGCGGTCGCGCCATACACGAGGTTGGCCGTTTGCGTGGCCAGGCGCCGATCAAGCCGCTGCCGTTTGGTGTAGAGGTGCAGCCATGATCGACGTGATCGTGTTGGGCGGCGGTATCGTCGGCGCGTCGGCGGCCTTGATGCTCGCGCACCAAGGCCAGCGTGTGGCCCTGGTGGAGCGGGACTTTTGTGGCTCGCACTCCAGCGGCGTGAATTACGGCGGCGTGCGCCGCCAAGGCCGCCCCTTGCACCAACTGCCACTCTCACAACGGGCTCATGAACTGTGGGCCGACTTGCCGGGGTTGATCGGCATCGACGGCGAGTACGTGCGCTCCGGGCATTTGAAACTGGCGCGCAGCCATGGGGATTTCGCCGCGCTGCAAGCCTATGCCGAACAGACCCGTGGGTTTGGCCTGGGCTTGCAATTGCTGGACTACAACGAGCTGCGCGCACGCTTCCCGTGGGTGGGCGACATCGCGGTGGGCGCCTCGCTGTGCCCCGAAGACGGGCATGCCAACCCGCGTTTGGTGTCGCCTGCTTTCGCCCGTGCGGCGCAGCGTCTTGGCGCGGCGGTGCACGAGCAGGCCGAAGTGACTCAGATCGAACATGACGGCCAGTGCTTCCGGGTGCGCTGCGCCAATGGCCTGCACCTGCAAGCGCCGTGGTTGCTGAACTGCGCGGGGGCCTGGGCCGGGACGCTCGCCGCGCAATTTGGCGAGCCGGTGCCGATCACTTCGGCGCACCCGGCGATGCTGGTCACCGAGCCGCTGCCGGTGGTGATGAACGTGAGCACCGGCGTTGAAGGCGGCGGGATTTATGCGCGCCAAGTCGCCCGTGGCAATTGCATCCTCGGCGGCGGCCGTGGTTTTGCCCTTGGCCCGCTGACGGCGCGCCCTGGGCAAGCGGCGGTATTGGAGATTCTGCGCAATGCCGGTGAGCTGTACCCGTTTCTCAAGGGTGCCCAGGCGATTCGTACCTGGAGCGGCACCGAAGGTTACTTACCCGATCATGAACCGGTGATCGGCCCCAGCAGCACCCAACCTGGCCTGCTCCACGGTTTCGGCTTTGCCGGCGCCGGGTTCCAGCTCGGCCCCGCCGTCGGTGAAGCCCTGGCAGAGATCGTCTGCACAGGCGCCAGCCGCCAACCCATCGAAGCGTTTTCCATTCGTCGTTTCCAAGCCTGAGAGGAAAAACCCATGAACCCACGTATCGCACTGTCCTGCTTGCCCCTCGCCTTGCTCACCGCCACCGCCCATGCCGCGCCGACGCTGTACCTGGGCATGAACGGCGGCACTATGGAACGGGTGTACGCCGACAAGGTGCTGCCCGCGTTCGAGAAGGCTAATAACGTCAAGGTGGTGATCGTGCCCGGCACCTCGTCGGACATCCTCGCCAAGGTCCAGGCCAACAAAGACAACCCGCAGATGCACGTGATGTTCCTCGACGACGGCATTATGTACCGCGCCATTTCCATGGGCCTGTGCGACAAGCTCACCCCCAACCCGACCCTGGACCAGATCCCGGCCAAGGCGAAAATCAAGGAAGAAGCGGTCGCCGTGACCCTGGGCGTCACGGGCCTGGGCTACAACGCCAAGATGTTCAAGGAAAAAGGCTGGGCAGCGCCCACCTCGTGGATGGACCTCGCCGACCCGCGCTTCAAGGACAAGGTGGTATTCCAGTCCCTCGCTTCCTCCACCTTTGGCCTGCACGGCTTCTTGATGTTCAACCGCATCCAGGGCGGCTCCGAGACCAACGTGGAGCCGGGCTTCAAGGCCTGGCCAAAAACCATCGGCCCCAACGTGCTGGAATACATCGCCAGTTCCGCGAAAATCTCCGAGATGGTGCAGACCGACGAAGCCGCGATCTTCCCCCTCACACCCACCCAGGTCACCACCCAGCAATTGCTCGGCATCCCGATGGAATACGCCCAGCCCAAGGAAGGCGCAGTGGTGCTCAACGTGGCCGAGTGTGTCATTGCGCGGAATGACCAGCCGGAGCTGGCGCAGAAACTCGCGGCCTTCTTGCTGACGGCAGAGGCCCAGGCGCCGGCGCTGGAAGAAGGTGACCAGATCCCGTCGAACCCGACCACGCCGACCACCGACAAAACCCGCGCACGGGTGGAGGCCATGCAAGGCTATTTGCAGACAGCGATTTCGATTGATTGGGACCAGGTCAACCAGGCGCGGCCGGAGTGGAATGCGCGGTGGAGCCGCTCGATCGAGCGGTAGCGGGCAGGCGTGGCGTGCTCCCGCGCGACTGCGCGGGAGCTACGGGCAGCGAATGTTTGCCAGTTTCAGTCGCATGTCGTGATAGCGGTAAGTGTTTAGCAGAAGTATTCCCAGCAGTGGAAACGCAACCCCCAACAGGTAAGCCAGCGCGTGCGGCCGGTATTGAATGGTCGGGGTCACCACTATCAAGCAGAGGACAAAATAGCCCGTCTGCCATCCAGTGGAAGCAACGCGCCCGCGTGCCAGCATCCAATGGCCAAGGCCGGACAAAATCATCAAGCCCAACCACAGCGCAACGCTACATCCGGTTTGCATCGCCGGGCCAAGGCGGCGCAAATAGGTGGTGCTCGCCAGGAAACCAGCGGCGCCGCCTGAAAGCAGGCTTACAACGACCATAAGCAGAAATTCAGGCAGGCACCGGGCAAGACGGTTTGCAGTTGACTCCCTCACGCTACAGCGCTCCCCGGCCAGTCAAGGCCGCTCGTGCAAAAGCGTGAGGGTAATCAGTAACCCCCAATGAGTGATGTAGGACGCTTCTCGTTTTTTTGCGCGCAACGTTACCGGTCTAGCCGCACATCATCGGCTCCCACAGGCAAGCAGATATGGGGTGATAGCTATGCGCCTTAACGCGACGCCATCGCGGCGAGTTCTTCGCGGCTACGGCTGATCGCTGCACCGGCATTACGCAAGTCCGTTACCGCCGCCGCACCGCCCGCCTCGCTGATGCCTCGGCACGCCGGCAGGTGCAGCACCACTTCCAGGCCGGCCCTGAGCAATTGCATGGCCGTGGTCTTGACGCAAAAGTCCAGGGCCAGGCCCCCCACGATCACGCGGCGCACGCCCTGGGCCTTGAGGTACTCGATAACCCCGGTGGACAGCTTGTCGTGCAGGTCGTGGTAACAGGCGCCATAAGGATGCAGGTCGGGCTCGACGCCCTTCCAGATGAAGTAGTCGTAGTCATACGGCGTGGGCAATTCGTCGAGCAAGGTGAAGCCTTCAGTGCCCGGCACACAATGACTGAGCCAGGTGAGGTCGGCATGCTCAAGGCCGGTGGGTTTCAACATGTCGCCTGGCTGCGTGACCACCCACGGGGCGTGCGGGGTATGGGCGTCTTTGCTGCCGACACGATAACCGGCAAGACCGGCCATGAAGTTGAGTTCGGCACCGATCTGATCGCCGCCGGCCACCGGCAGTTCATTGGGGCACAACGGCGTGAAACTCTTTTGGGGGTCGACGTCGAATGAGGCAATGGCGGTTTTCAAAAGGGTCATGGCGGCACTCCTGTGAGGTGCAGGTAAAAGTAGACATGAGGTACGGCTACCTCCACAAACACTTTGTTTACTTTTTTGAACACGGCGTTGCCAACTGACCTCACATTCAAGCCTTATGGAGATCCAATGTGGGAGCGGGCTTGCTCGCGAATGCGGTGTGTCAGTTGCTGAATGCATTGACTGACACACCGCTTTCGCGAGCAAGCCCGCTCCCACATTTTGCTCAGTGCCTGGCTCAATTCATCCAGTTGCCGCCGTCGACGTTGTAGGTCTGGGCCACCACGTAATCGGCATCTTTAGAGGCCAGGAAGATCGCCATGCCGGTCAGATCCTCAGCCGTGCCCATGCGCCCGAACGGCACCTCGGCGCCAACCCGCTGCTTCTTCTCGCCAGGCGCCAGCCCTTCATGCCTGGCAAACAGCGCATCCACGCCATCCCAATGCTCGCCGTCGACCACGCCCGGCGCGATCGCGTTAACGTTGATGCCCTGCTTGATCAGGTTCAAACCCGCCGACTGCGTGAGGCTGATCACCGCCGCCTTGGTCGCGCAATACACCGCCACCAATGGCTCGCCCCGCCGCCCGGCCTGGCTGGCCATGTTGATGATCTTGCCACCGTGGCCCTGGCTGATCATCTGGCGGGCCGCTGCCTGCAAGGTAAATAACGTGCCGGCGACGTTGATCGAGAACAGCCGCTCAAAGCTGTCGCGGGTGATGTCGACGATGGGTGCCAAGTCGAACAGTGCAGCGTTGTTGATCAGGATATCGAGCTTGCCGGCATGGGCCACCACGGCCGTAATCGCGGCGTCGATAGAGGCTTGATCCGTGACATCCATCGCAACTGCGTAAGCCTGTGGCCCCAGTTCGGCGGCGGTGGCCTGGGCGCGTTGCAGGTTGATATCGGCAATGGCGACCGTTGCGCCTTCAGCGATATAGGCCTGGGCAAAGGCGCGGCCGATACCGCGCGCCGATCCGGTGATCAGCGCGCTTTTACCTTCGAGTCGGTTCATAAAGAAGTCCTGTTTACTTAGGGTAACCGGCACGTTTCATTTCGCGCTCGGTGGTGGACTGAGCCGCAAGCAGCGCCTGGTCGACCGTCATGCCGCCGGTAAGCGCCGCCGAGAACAGCTTGCCCACCGAGGTGCCGATGGCCTGGAATTCCGGGATGGTCACGTACTGGATGCCCACGTACGGCACCGGCTGGGCCGACGGGTGCGCAGGGTCGGCGTGCTTCATCATCTCCAGTGTCACCTGGGCAAACGGCGCGGCCTTCAGGTATGCCTCGCTGTAGGTGGACTGGCGAGTGCCCGGCGGTACGTTGGTGATGCCTTCTTTGTCGGCGACCAGTTGGATGTAGTCTTTGGAGGTAGCCCAGGCAATAAAGGCCTTGGCGGCGTCTTTGTGCTTGGACGTCGCCGGGATGGCCAGGGACCAGGCATACAGCCAGGAGGAGCCTTTGTCGGTGACTTCGGTCGGTGCAGCGGCAAACCCGACACTGTCGGCCACTTTGCTCTGGGTTTTGTCGGTGGTGAACGAGCCGGCGACGCTGGCATCCACCCAGATTGCGCACTTGCCGCTGTTGAACAGCGCCAGGGTTTCGTTGAAACCGTTACTGGAGACGCCCGGCGGGCCGTAGTTTTTCAGGGTGTTGACGTAATAGTTGGCGGCGGCTGTCCACTCGGGGCTGGTCAACTGCGGTTTCCACTGTGGGTCGAACCAGCGTGCGCCAAACGCGTTGGCCATGGTGCTCAGCAAGGCGATGTTCTCGCCCCAACCGGCTTTGCCACGCAGGCACATGCCATATTGATCTTTGTCTTTTACCGTGAGTTTGGCGGCGAACTCGCCGAGCTGAGTCCAGGTCGGGTGGGCGGGCATGCTCAGGCCGGCTTGCTTGAACAGGTCGGTGCGGTAGTAGGTGACAGTACTTTCACCATAAAACGGCAACGCATACAGGGTGTTGTTAACCGACAAGCCCTGGCGCACGGAGGGGAAAATATCCTCGGCGTCATAGTCGGAGGGCAGTTGGGTCAGCGGCTCCAGCCAGTGTTTGGCGCCCCACAATGGGGTTTCGTAGGTGCCGATGGTCAGCACGTCGAACTGCCCGCCCTGGGTGGCGATATCCGTAGTAAGGCGTTGGCGCAGCACGTTTTCTTCGAGCACCACCCAATTGAGCTTGATGTCCGGGTGCTGCTGCTCGAACACCTTGGACAGGCGTTGCATGCGGATCATGTCACTGTTGTTGACCGTGGCGATGGTCACGGTGTCGGCGGCGTAGCCGGGCATGGCCAGCGCCAGGCCAGTCAGCAGGAACAGCGCGTGTGGGAGCTTGAGCATGGCGGTATCCACCTGTTGTTTTTGTTGTTGAGCAGCGATTACAGCAGCTTGGTCAAGGCCTCACAAACGAATGACGAATGCACGGCTGGTACTTTTTTAACCCATGCATGAAAGTCAAAAAAGTATCAGTGCCAGGCGAAACCGGGGGTAGCGCACTGATTGCCGGTGCGCGTATTTTGGCGTTATCCAACGCCTAAGAGGCATCACCATGCCCGTCAGCCGCGCCCAATTGTTCGAACACCGCCCCGCCGAACTCGAAGTGATCCTGCCCGAGCCGGACCACTGCTTTCGCTGGTTCGAACATGACTACCCCTATGATCTGGCGCGCTGGAACCACCATCCGGAATTTGAGATTCACCTGATCCGCCAAGGCAGCGGCAAGTTGGTGGCGGGCGACTATATCGGTGCGTTCAGCGCCGGGCATGTGGCGCTGATCGGACCGGACCTGCCCCACGACTGGATCGGCGACCTCGCCCCCGGCGAATATTTGAACGGCCGCGATGTGGTACTGCAATTCGATGGCGCCGCCCTGCTCGCCCTGCGCAAAACCCTGCCGGAACTCGGCGACTTGCAGCCGTTGTTCGAACAGGCCCGACGCGGCCTGGAATTTACCGGCGAGACCGCCGCGCAGGCAGCCGGGTTGATGCAAGCCATCGGCAACGCCCGTGGCCTGCAGCGGTTGATCCTGTTTCTGCAACTGCTCGACACGCTTAACAATGCACCGCAAGCCCAGGTAAAGGCGCTGGCCAGCCCCTGCTATGCGCCCACCCTGGATGCGCGCAGCGCCGAACGCATCAACAAAGCCTTCGATTACCTGATGCGCGAGCTGACCGGCGACTTGCGCCTGTCGGTCATCGCCCAGCAACTGCAGATGAGCGAGCCAGGCTTCTCACGCTTCTTCAAGCGCAACACCGGTCACGGTTTTATCGACCTGATGCGCAAGTTCCGCGTGCAACGCGCCTGCCGCTTGTTGCTGCAAAGCGACATGTCGGTGGCAGACATTTGCTTTGAAGTGGGCTACGCCAACCTGTCCAACTTCAATCGGCACTTTCGCATCGAAATGCACCAGACGCCGAGCGAGTATCGGCGCGAAACCGCGATGCATTTATTCAACCGCAGCGAGAAATTGACACCCAGCCAATTTTGACCAAAAGGTCGATTAATCCCTGTTTTTTCCATACCGCTCAACCCTTTGAGCAAAGTTGGTACGCCACGTGCAAACGTTTGCGGAACGAACTTGGCCACCAGGTTCATCACGACCCGCAGAAACGGGTTCCAACCGCGTAAGAATAGGGATTTTCAATGCACCTCACCTCAAGGCGTCCCGCTTGTTTTGGTGTTTCCTTGCTACTGGCCGCCGTTACGGGAGTACTCAGCGCGCCCATTTTGGCGCAGCAAAAACCCGCGGATGACTCAGCACAGGGCGAAACCCTCAGCCCTGAAACCAAAAGCCCGGAAGCCAGCCCGACAAAAAAAGGCGTGTATATGTCGGACTGGTTCAACCAGGACCTGACCCTGATCGGCAGCAAAGACATCAGCTTCGGCCCCAAGCCGCAGGATGATGTGTACCTGGAATACGAATACTTCGGCCGCAAAGGCCCGTTCGAGCTGTATGGCTACATCGACGTGCCGAAAATCCTCGGCATCGGTAACAGTAATGACAAAGGCGCGTGGGACCATGGCTCGCCGGTATTTATGGAGCATGAGCCGCGTATCTCCATCGACTACCTGGCCGGCCGCAGTTTGGCCATCGGCCCGTTCAAGGAATGGTATGTCGCCTTTGACTGGATCTACGACCACGGCAGCAACAAGTCCAACCGTGCCAACACGCTGTACAGCGGCCTGGGCACCGACATCGACACCCATTCGCGGGTCAACCTGTCGGCCAACTTCTATGGGCGCTACCAGTGGGAAAACTACGGCGCGAGCAATGAGTATTCGTGGGACGGCTACCGTGCACAAATGAAGTACATCGTGCCCATCAGCAGTTTCGATAACGGCGCATCGCTGACCTATATCGGCTTTACCAACTACGATTTCGGCTCGGATTTGCACAAGGACAACCCCGCGCGCACCGCCAACTCATTAGTGGCGACCAACGTGTTGCTGTACTCGTTTACCCACTTGCGCTTCACCCTGGTCGGCCGTTACTTCCACAACGGCGGCAACTGGGAGGATGGCAGCGAGCTGAATTTTGGCGAGGGTAACTTCCGCGCCCGCTCGGATGGCTGGGGCTACTACGCCGGTGTCGGTTACCAATTCTGATCAAGGAGCTTTAGATGAACATGCTTACCCGTCTCTCGATGGCCATCGGCCTGGCCTTTTTGCCCCAGGTGGTGCTGGCGGATGCTCCGGCGCCGATCAAACCCAAAGTGATGCTGATCACCATGTTCGCCCCCGAGGCGCAAACCTGGATCGACCGCCTGGAACTCAAGCAGGAAGTGCGCGTGCCAGGCCTGTCGGCCGAATACCCGGTGATCCGCTGCAACACGCAGGACGTGTGCCTGTTGGTAACCGGCATGGGCCAGACCAACGCCGCCGCGTCCACACTGGCCCTGGCGTTGTCGCCCAAGTTTGACCTGCGCCAAAGCTACTTCCTGATTGCCGGGATCGCCGGCATCAGCCCTAAACACGGGACCATCGGCACCGCAGCCTGGGCGCATTACCTGGTGGAGTTCGGCACCCAATGGGAGCTGGATTCGCGCGATGCACCTAAAGACTGGCCAACCGGTTACATCGGCATCAACACCAAAGGCCCCAACGAAAAACCTCCGTTGGACTACAAGACCGAAGTATTCGAGCTGAACCCCAAGTTGCAGGCCAAGGCGTTTGCCCTGTCGCAAAAGGTTGAGCTGAGCGAAAGCAAGGAATCCAGCGCCTGGCGCAAACACTACCCGGCCGCCCCGGCCAACCAGCCGCCGCAAGTCACCCGTTGCGACACGCTGGCGGGCAATACCTGGTTCTCCGGCACACGCCTGAGCGAACGCGCCGAGGTCTGGACCAAGTTGCTCACCGACAACAAAGGCGAGTACTGCACCACCCAGCAGGAAGACAACTCCACCTACGAAGCCTTGCTGCGCGCCAGCCGTGAAGGGTTGGTGGACATTCAGCGCTTGGCGGTGGTGCGGGCCGGGTCCGATTTCGACCGTCCGTATCCGGGTTACAGCGAGGTGGACAACTTGCTGAAGTATGCGGACCAGGGCGGGTTTGTACCGGCGCTGGAGAACCTGTACCGCACGGGTAATCCGCTGGTACAGGCGATTCTGAAGAACTGGTCGGCCTGGGAAAAAGGCGTCCCTGAAGCCTAGTGCAGATAGATCATTCCCACGCTCCGCGTGGGAATGCCGCCCCGGACGCTCCGCGTCCCGCCTTAGAGGATGCAAGGTGACGCGGAGCGTCAAAGGATGCATTCCCACGCAGAGCGTGGGAACGATCTTAGCTCCTACATTCAGGCTACGGGGTGGGCTACATTCAGCGCCTTGTCGACCAGCAGCTGCACCCCTTCCAGCATTCGGCAGATACCCAGCGCGACATTGCGTTGCGAACCCTCGATTTCAAATGCCAGGTGGTTGGCAATGTCGCTGATCGACGCCAGATCCTGGGAAGCATTGACCAGCAAGGTTTCCGTACCCAAGTCTGCGCGCACGGTGAAGATGCCTTCGCTGGGTTCAGGAATGGGTTTGCCGGGGTTGAGACAGTGGTTGATCGCGCGGTAGGCGACTTCGTGCAGGGTGCTGGTGTCGTAGTCTTGGTGGACTGGGGGGTTGGGGGTGTCTTTGATCATGGTGGAACTCCGTCGACAAGTGAAGCTGCCAACGCTCGCGGTCAAGCAAGGATAAGGTGGCAGCTGTACGCGGGTTGACCGACCGGTTGTCAACGAACCCGGCATACCCAAAGGTATCCCGCGCACAACTGCCGCGACACAATACCTCAGGCATAAAAAAAACGCCTGAAGTTGGTACAGGGCGTAGCGATTCGTTAACAAGTCGGACGGTCAAATCCGGCCGCTGAATTGGCAGCGACGGCAGTGAGGTTAGTCAGCCGACTTCCGAGCGACAACCTGAAACCTTTGTGGGAAACGTCCGATCGAAAACAGCCCTCAAACCTAGTGAAGATCAAAATGTGGGAGCTGGCTTGCCTGCGATGGCGGTGGGTCAGTCGATAGTTCTCTGACTGACAGACCGCCATCGCAGGCAAGCCAGCTCCCACACTTTTAAGTCACGGGGTGGGCTACATTCAGCGCCTTGTCGACCAGCAGTTGCAAACCTTCCAGCATCCGACAGATACCCAGCGCGACCTTGTGTTGAGATCATTCCCACGCTCCGCGTGGGAATGCCGCCCCGGACGCTCCGCGTCCCGCCTTAGAGGATGCAAGGTGACGCGGAGCGTCAAAGGATGCATTCCCACGCAGAGCGTGGGAACGATCTTAGCTCCTACATTCAGGCTACGGGGTGGGCTACATTCAGCGCCTTGTCGACCAGCAGCTGCACCCCTTCCAGCATTCGGCAGATACCCAGCGCGACATTGCGTTGCGAACCCTCGATTTCAAATGCCAGGTGGTTGGCAATGTCGCTGATCGACGCCAGATCCTGGGAAGCATTGACCAGCAAGGTTTCCGTACCCAAGTCTGCGCGCACGGTGAAGATGCCTTCGCTGGGTTCAGGAATGGGTTTGCCGGGGTTGAGACAGTGGTTGATCGCGCGGTAGGCGACTTCGTGCAGGGTGCTGGTGTCGTAGTCTTGGTGGACTGGGGGGTTGGGGGTGTCTTTGATCATGGTGGAATCCTTCGGGAGTGGAGCCGCCACGTTTCGCGGTCAAGCGAAATAGGGTGGCAGCTATACGCGGGTTGACCGACCGGTCCCAAAGTAGCCCGGCATACCCGAAGGTATCCCGCGTACAGCTGCCGCGACACGATACAGCAGACGTAAAAAAAACGCCTGATTCGATGCGGCACATACATTTGGGGGCGGACGGTCAAATCCGGCCGCTGAATTGGCAGCGACGGCAGTGAGGTTAGTCAGCCGACTTCCGAGCGACAACCTGAAACCTTTGTGGGAAACGTCCGATCAACCGAGAAGCCTGAAACCTTGTGGAGATCCAAATGTGGGAGCGGGCTTGCTCGCGAAAGCAGTGGATCAGCCAATACATCTGGCGACTGACACACCGCATTCGCGAGCAAGCCCGCTCCCACAGTTTTTAACCGAGTTAAGGCAGGAAGATGATCTTGTCCGCACTGCCCTTGTTCACTTCCTCGTAGCATTGCACCCCATCCGCCAACGCAACCTCACGCAAGCCTGTCGGCAACGGCAGCGAACCCTCATCAAAAAACCGCCCAAACTGCTCCAGCATCACCGCGCACTGCTCGCAGTTGTAGAGCAATGAATTGATGCCCACCACCGAACCGCCCTTGCGGTACAGCGCCAGGGCCGGCAATTGCACATGCCCATCGGCCGGCGCGGCGATGATCGCGATGCGGCCGAACGGGGCCAACCCTGCGACAGCCGCCGGCAGCCAGAAACCGGTGGTGTCGAAGATCACATCGGCGCCGCCCTTGAACACCGCATTCACCTGCCCGCCCAAGGCGTCCGGCTGGTCCAGGGCAATCGCGTCGAAGCCCTGCCTCTGCAACGCCTCGACCTGATCCGCCTTGCGCACCGCCGCCAACACCTGCGCACCGCGAATTTTCGCCAGCGCCAACGCCGCACTGCCTACCGCACCATTGGCGCCAATCACCAGCAGCCGCGTGCCTTTGCCGACACCGCTACGCGCCAGCGCATCCCAGGCGGTGGTGTATGGCACGCCGAGGCTGGCGGCCTGGGCAAAGCTCAAGTGCGTCGGTTTATGGGCCACGCCCTTCGCCGACACCGTGAGGTATTGCGCATGTGAACCGTCGGCAAAAAAGCCCAAGTCACGGCCAGTGCCCCACACTTCTTGGCCAACCCATTCCTGCGGGCCTTGCACCACCACACCGGCAAAGTCCCGGCCGGGAATACGCGGCAACGTTGTGTAGGGAAACCGCCCAAGTACGTTTTTAACGTCGCTGGGGTTCAAACCCGCTGCTTTAACCTGGACCAACACTTCACCGGCAGCCGGCAGCGGTTTGGCGACGTCGACAACACTCAGGGCGGCAAGGTCGCCGGTGGCGGAAAATTGCAGTGCTTTCATAACCAACATCCCTTCAACTAAAAGAAAAATCAGGACAACCAACCGCTGACCAGCTCACGCCCCATGGGCCAGAGCTTTTCACCGAGCAACATGCCCATCAGCCCCACGAGGGCAATGGCAGGCGGCGCGGGCGAGCGAAAGTCCAGGGCGCCGTAGATCACGCCGACAAACAGGCCGATGGCGAGGGAAATGAGGTAGTTCATAGGGTTTACGCCGGTTGGGTTGATGCGCCCAGTTTAGTGAGCCCAATCCCGAAGCATCGGCCAAGTGCTTCAGGATTTCGGCCAAAGCCTCAACCGACGTATTGCGACGGCGCCACACCGAGTTCACGGCGGAACATGTCGCTGAAGCTGCTGGGCGAATAACCCAACGAGCGGGCAATGCCACTCACCGACTGGCCCTGGATCAGCTCCGCCACCGCCGTGGCGAGCTGCACCTGACGGCGCCACTCGGCAAAGCCCATGCCGAGGTGGTTCTGGAACAACCGCGCCAGGGTGCGCACGCTGGCACCGGCCGCTTCGGCGTGTTGCTCAAAAGGAATTTGCAGCGAAGGCGCCGCCATCACCGCCTGGCAGGCATTAATCAACCGACGATCGGCCTCCAGCGGCATGGCAATGCGGATCTGCGAGCGGCTCGCGCGTTGCAGCTCCAACAACGCCAGGCCGACCACGGCGTCGTAATAGGTTGTATCACCGTTATCGCCCTGATCAACCAGGGCGACGATGAGCTCACGCAGCAGCCCACCGACTTCAATCACTTGCACCTGGCTGTCCAGCGTCGTCGCCAACGCCGGGCGCAGGTAGATATTGCGCATCTGCAGGTCCGAGACCACACGAATGCCGTGTTCCACACCTGGTGGCAGCCACACGGCGCGTTGCGGCGGCACCACTAACGCTTCGCGCGGTGTTTCAACCCACATCACTCCGCTCATGGCGTAGAGCAACTGGCCCCAGTCGTGGCTATGGGGCTCCACATACAACCCACGCGGGTAGGTGCGCGCCAGCGGTTGCACGGGGACGGCATGATCAGTGAGGTCGGGAGGCGCGGCCAGGGCCATGAAGAGCACATCAATCAAGGGTGAGCGGCCATGGTAATGACCGCCACCCGATAAGCCGAGGGGATTTTTAGCCTTTTGCGGACTTGGCGCACTCGCAACCGGTCGGCGAGGCACACGGCTCGCCATGCGCATGGTGCTCAGCGCAGCCTTGGCAGCAATAACCCTTGCCGTCTTTCATCACCGCATTAGTGCCCAGTACGCAGTTGCAGTGTGGGCAGGCACAGTTTTCATCAGCCATGTTCAGACTCCTTTTGCATGGTCGTCCAAGTGCTGCGGGCGCAACACCTTAAGCAGTGACTCCAGGCACGGTTTGAAGGTTCACCGCCGTTAATCGGCCAGGCGGCTGTTGCTGCGGTACATGAACACCAGCGCCAGCGCCAACAGCAGCATCGCCAGGATACGGCTGCCCGACAGCTCGATGGGCGGGTTGCCCAACCAGCCAAAGTTGTCGATCAGCATGCCCATGCCCAACTGCCCAACGATCACCGCCACCGTGGCCACCGCCGTACCCACCACGGGCACCGCGCCGACCATGACCATCATGTACACCACGCCGAACAGGGCGCCGGTCAACTGCCATTTCGGCACGTCCAGCAAGCTCACGGCCTGTGCGGGTTCGAAGAAGAAAATCAACAGTGCCGTGGTGATTGCGCCCACCGCAAAGGTCAGCAAACTGCTGCGCAATACGCCTACCGTCTGGCCCAGGCGGCCGTTGATCGCGGCTTGCACACTCAGCACCGCACCGGCGGCAATTACCAGTACCAATAACAGAATCAGATTCATCGCTTTAACCTCGTGCAATCAGAACAAGTGCCGCCACGATCAACGCCAGGGCAATCCAGCGTTCGCCATTGACCCGTTTACGCGCGGTGCCGAACCAGCCGAAATGGTCGATCAGCACGCTCTTGCCGACCTGGCCCGACAAAATCGCGATCATGGTCATGGCGATGCCGATATGCGGCGTGGCCAGGGTCAGCACCACCACATACATCGGCCCCAAAAAGCCGCCGATCAACTGCCAGCGCGGCAGGTCGGTGAGTGCCGGGCCTTTTTGCGGGCCGCTGAACAGCAGCAGCAAAAACAGGATTGCCGTGCCTACGCCAAAGATGCTCAAGGTCGCCCACAAATGCCCGACTTGCGCACCCAATGGCCCGAGCAAGCCGGCCTCAACCGACAGGCCCATGCCCGCCAGAATCACCAGTGGCAGCAAGAGCAAGCGCAAAAGATTTTTTTTCGGCCTGGCCTGCGCCACGCCCTCAATGGAACTTGCCTGCATACATCACCTGCGTATCAAAAAAGGAAACATGGCGCGCATTATCCGGTGGCCGTCTTGTGCGATAAATGGGAGCATGCACACAACACCTTTGCGCGTTGCGCACAGCACGGGGCCACGATGCAGGGTTTAAATGAACTGAGTTTCAAGGCATTGCGCCTGTTTGTAGCCGTGCTGGATCACGGCAGCTTTTCTGAAGTGGCACGCCGTGAAGGGCTGGCGCCCTCCTCCATCTCACGGCAAATCCAATTGATGGAACAGGCGCTCGGCCAGCAGTTGCTCTACCGCCACACGCGTGCGGTCAGCCCCACCGAAGCCGGGCGCCTGCTCGGGCGCCACGCACGCTTGATGCTGGAACAGTTGGAAGCCGCCGGCCAGGCCTTGCAGGAGCAGGAAAGCGAACCCAGCGGGCTGGTGCGTATCAACGCGCCGATGGTGTTTGGCCAGCGTCACCTGTCACCGTGGCTGGGCGAGTTGTGCCGCCGCTACCCCAAGTTGCAGTTGGATATCCAGCAAACCGACACCTACGTCGACCCGTTGCAAGACGGCACAGACCTGCTGTTTCGCATCGGCGTGCTCAACGACTCCAGCATGCAGGCCCGCATCTTCGCGCCCCAGCGTTTTCGCCTCGCCGCCAGCCCCGCGTACCTGGCCCGATATGGCACGCCGCGTCATCCCGATGAGCTGGCCAACCATCAATGCCTGGCCTACAAAGGCATCACCGGCCAGCAACGCTGGTTCTTCCGTCGCGGCCAGGGCGACTGGACGCCGTACAGCGTCAAAGGCCCCATCACCGGCAACCACGCCGACACCCTCACCCACGCGGCGGAGCAAGGCCTGGGGCTGGTGGTGTTTCCCTCCTGGCTGATCGGCGAAGGCTTGCGCGCCGGCACTTTGCAGGCGGTACTTACGGAGTACGACGTGGCCACCACGCTGGAGCCACAGCAGATTGCCGCGCTATGGCCGGGCAGCCGGCGGCTGTCGCTGAAGGTACGCACGGTGATTGATTATTTTGTGGAGTGTTTTGGGGCGGTGCCGTATTGGGATCGGTGAGGCCCGTCCCTCTCACTGGAAAAGCCTTGGAAGGTAAAAATTCCTGGTAGGAAAAGTAGGCTCGTTCTGAATTTTCGGGCCACTATTTCCAGCCACCGTATGCCAGGCCAGACTCAGGCTCCTTCCCCACAGGAGAGACGCCATGAATGCACAGCGACACGTCATAACGGATCCATTAGACCCAACGAAAGCTCACGTCTCCAAGCGGGCTCATCAGGCCAGTACCGGCCAAATAACCATTATCACCAAGAACGGATGTGCGCTTGCCCAGCCCGGGACGGCTGGGCAACACCGGGGGCAAAGAATTGGCGTAATGAAAGGAAAACTGACTGTCCCGGAGGACTTTGATGCGCCATTGCCTGACGAGGTGCTCGATACGTTTCAGAAGGCTTTGATCTAAAACTCCGATCAAAACAACCACTGCCCAATCAACCACGCATTCGCCCCACTGATCAGCGCAAACAGAAACCACGCCAGTAGCCGCGTGGGCAGGCGGTTAACGAAGGGCCCCATCAGTTGCTTGTCGTCAGTCATGCGGATCAGCGGGTACAACGCGAAAGGCAGTTGCAGGCTGAGCACCACCTGGCTAAGAATCAGCAGTTTGCCGATGGCGTCGTCGCCCATCAGCCACACCCCCAGGAACGCCGGGATCAGCGCCAGCCCGCGCGTGATCAGGCGCCGCTGCCAGCACGGGATGCGCAGGTTGAGGTAACCCTCCATGATCACTTGCCCGGCAATGGTGCCGGTAAAGGTCGAACTCTGCCCCGAGGCCAACAAGGCGATGCCGAACAGGATGCTGGCGAAGGCGCCACCCACCAAGGGGTCAAGCAGGTGATAGGCGTCCTGGATTTCGACCACCTCGGTGTGGCCGGTCTTGTAGAACGCGGCGGCGGCCAGCACCAGGATCGCGGCGTTGACCAGCAACGCCAGCGCCAGGGACCCGATGGTGTCGATACGCGCCAGCTTGACCGCGTCCTGTTTGCTGGCGAGGTCTTTGCCAATCAGGCGGGTCTGCACAATGGAGGTGTGCAGGTAGAGGTTATGCGGCATCACCGTGGCGCCGAGAATGCCGATGGCCAGGTACAACGGCGCGGCGTCGCTGATGGCCGCCAGTGACGGAGTAAAACCACTGAGTACGTCCGGCCAGTAAGGTTTGATCAGCACCAGTTCGATAAAGAAACACACGCCAATGGTTGCCACCAGCGCCAGCATGATCGCTTCCAGGCGGCGGAAACCGCGGTTTTGCAGGGCCAGGATCAATAGTGTGTCGAAGGCGGTAATGACGATGCCGGTGGTCAGCGACACCCCTAGAAGCAAGTGAAAGGCCAGAGCGCAGCCCAGTACTTCAGCAAGGTCGGTAGCGATAATGGAGATTTCCGCCAACACCCATTGCGTGCGCGCGGAGCGTTTGCTGTAGCGCTCACGGCACAGTTGCGCGAGGTCTTTGCCGGTGGCGATGCCCAGGCGCGAACACAGGCACTGCACCGCCATCCCGGCCAGGCTGGCCAGCAGCACCACGAATAACAGGCTGTAGCCGTAACGTGAACCGGCCTCGATGGCCGTGGCCCAATTGCCGGGGTCCATGTAGCCGATGGAGATCAACAGGCCAGGCCCGGCAAACATCAGCGCCCGTTTAAAAAACGAAGCCTTGGGGTCGACGATAACGGAGCCGGCCACTTCCGGCGGGCAGAATGGGGCAGTGGCGATTTTCGGCAGGCTGAATTTCACACGGTATCCCAGGCAAACACACAAGTCAGAGCCGCAGCTTATCAGTCCGACGCGACCGTGCGCATCACCGTTTCCCGGGGCAAGTCGAACGCTTCGACGACTTGCACCACCAGGTCCATCTCCTGGTTCAGTGCCTCGCGCTCCATGCGCTGGCGAATCACGCCAATCACCAACACCGCCAAGGTGGTGATCGAATAGGCCGGGCCGGAAAACGCACGCACGCCTGTTACCAGCAACATCGCCGCCGCCAGTGCCTGGCCCACCACCGGAATCGCCGTGGCCGCGCCGCGCCGCAGCATAAACCCGGTAAGCCCCGCCAACGCCGTGCCGCTCAGGGCGGTGGTGGCCGAACGGCCGATATCGATGCGATTGAACAGGCCCTGCTCTTTTTGCGCGGCCGCCTTCAGCTCGGCATCAAAGGCCTGGCGGTCGGCGCGACTGAGCTTGTCCTTGTACTGCTCAATGAGTTTTTCCGCGACCTGTGCCTCGATGTCCGCCAGCACCACGGTTTCAAGCGGCCCATCGAACTTGATGCCCAGCCGCTGTGCGACATCTTCGGCGATCTGGCGATAACTCACGCCATGGCCACGGGCGAGGTTCATGAAGCTGTCACCGCCCATGCGTTGCAGTTCGATGGCCAGTTTCAGCGGTTCACGCACGTCGGCGTCGATCGAGGCACTGCGTTTTTGTGCCATCAACTCAGCCAGAAACTTAAGCTCCTCCGGGCGTGCCTGCACCAAGGCCGGAAACAGTTCTACGTCCTCCTCGGCAAAACGCACTTCGCTGCTACGCAGGTCGGCACGAATCAGGCCACGCCGTTCCTGCAGCAGGTCGGTGTACTGCACCACCGTTTTCAGCTGCGGCCAGTAGGCGGCGTGGTCGAAGGTGGCCAGGTGCACGTTGGTGACCTTGGCCTTGAGCGCGGGGGTGACGTCGATCGCATACCGGCCGATACAGCGCTCGGTGTCCGGCTTGATCGCAAGCGCCCAGTCCTTGCCGGAGTAGCAGTTGATCACGCGACCCTTGAGCGGTGCCGTCACTTGATCCCAGGGGCTGGACGTACTGATGGCGCCACCCATCAGCAACACATTATTGAGCGGCAATTGGCGGGCGACCTCGGGGCTGGCCAGCAGGCTCTTGACCAGGATACGCGCGCCGAGGGAGTGCCCGATCAGGTTGATGCGCCGCACGGGCAACGCTTCGCCGTGCAGGTAATGGGCAAGCTCAGGCAATAACGTCTTGGCCACTTCATCAACACGCGCCTCGACACTTTTGTAATGGTCGAGAAAGTAGGCAATCGCACGGCCCACACCCACGGTTGCCGCGCCCAGGCCGCCACCGCCCAGCAGCGCGGTGATCACATCCTTGACCGGAGCAAACAGGTTTTCCAGAAAATGCCCCGCCGGCCAGAACAGCATCAGGTTGGTCGAGCCTTCGATGCTTGCCAGTTGTTGCGTGAAGTTGCCCAGTTGCTGGCGGTTGAAGAAGGCCGAGTAACCGTGAACATAGAGATTGAGCACATCCCCTTGAGGCTCGCCGCACAACAGGAACGTGGGCTTGCGGGTGCGGTGCATTTCATCCCACTGGTGCTGCATGGGCCGGTGACTCCTGGTGACGGTGGGCGGCGATAGTAACAAAGCAGGGCCGCCTGCAAGGTGAATCCTGACCAGCGTGTGAGTTTTTCAGAACAACGACACGGCCCTGGACTTGGCCAGGTAGCGCCCCGGGGAATCGCCCAGGTGCCGGCGAAACACCGCGGTGAAGGCGCTGGGGCTGCTGAAGCCCAATGCGAACGCGACCTCGGTGATCGAGGCGCCATGGCTGAGCTGCGCAGTCGCCTCCAGCAGGCAGACTTGCTGGCGCCAGGCCACGAAGGTCATGCCGGTGCTGTCCTGGAAATGCCGGGTAAAGGTCCGCCGACTCATGCTCGACCAATCCGCCATTTGATCCAGAGACACGGTTTGCGCAGGCGCGTCCAGAAAGCGCTGGCAAGCCCGTGCCAGGCGCGGTTCGGAGGGCAACGGCGCACTGAGGGGCAAGGCCGGCAGCGTACCGATTTCGTCGATCAACAGCGTCAATACGCAGTGCCGCCGCACCTCGGACGTTGCCGATGCCCCGCACGTCAACGCCGCTTCCAAAAGATGCCTGAGCAACGGCGATACCTCGAACACCTGGCAGTGCCCCTGCAACCCTGCGCGCTCGGCCGCTTGCGCATCGAGGTAGGTATTGAGCATCACCACATCGCCGCGCATGTGCATCTCATGGGCAATGCCACCGGGCACCCAGACGGCCCGCTGCGGCGGCACCACCCAATTGCCCAGGTCGGTGAACATTCTTAACGCGCCAGTGGAAGCATAGGCAAACTGGCCGCGCGGGTGCGTATGCCGGGCAAACACGCTGCCGGACGGGTATTCACGCAAGGTCACAAGCGCTTCGGGGTCGTTGTCGTCAAAGGTCGGAATCATGGCCCGATCTTGTCAAAGTATGACCTGACATAGCAAGCGGGCCATCAGCCCGCGATCTAGCATCCACCCCTTTGAAGCAACCGGTTCGAAGGAACGTCCATGCACAAGAAACACCTGGCACTCGCCCTGTTGGTCACGCTGGCCTGGGGGCTGAATTTTCCCATCACCAAACTGGGCCTGCGGGCCATCGACCCGTTTGTACTCACCGGCCTGCGCTTTGCCCTCGCCGCCTTGCCGTGGGTGTTCTTCATCAAGCGCCCGGCCGTGCCATTCGGTTATGTGGCGGCCTATGGCGTGATCTTCGGCTTGGGCATGTGGGGTGTGATCAACTATGGCATCCAGCTTGGGGTGAGCCCGGGGATTGCCTCCTTGCTCATCCAGCTCAGCGTGTTTTTCACCCTGGGTTGGGGCTGTGTGTTGTTCAAGGAGAACATTCGCAGCGCGCAGTGGGCCGGGGCTTTTCTGGCCTTGATTGGATTAGCCGGGATCATCGCCAACCAGCAAGGCGAACACGCCGTGCTCGGCGTGCTGATGATTGTGTTCAGCGCACTGGCGTGGAGCATCGGCAACGTCATCATCAAGACGTCCGGGGTTAAGGAAATCTTTTCTTTCATGGTGTGGGCCAGCCTGTTCCCGCCAATCCCGCTGTTGCTGATGGCCTGGTGGGTGCACGGCAATGCGGCGTTCGTAAACCTCCCCACCCAGCTCGACCGCACGGCCTTGGGGTCGCTGCTGTTTCAGGTTTACCTGGCCACGCACTTCGCCTACTGGGGCTGGAATTCATTGCTCAAGGCATACCCGGTGTCCACGGTCGCGCCGCTGTCGCTGCTGATTCCGGTGTTCGGCCTTGCCAGTTCGATGTTGATACTGGGCGAGCGCGTTAGCACCGCGAATCTGGTCTTTATCGCAGTGATTATCAGCGGCCTGGCAGTCGGGCTTTATCGCAAACCAATTGTGCATACCGGTAGATAGTCATGGCAAAAACTCGGGGTTTTGTTCGTGTATTCGCTCTATTAGCCTCCGTCGGGTCCTGTACTCAACCGAGGAAATACCATGAGCACGCCCGAATTTTTTGTCACCCCAGGCTATGGCGATACCCTGCACGAACACCTGCACTACGCCCAAGCAGTGAAAATCGGTAACCGCGTAGAAACGTCAGGCCAGGGCGGCTGGGACGATGAGTTGCACATCCCCGCCGACCTCAGCGAAGAAATCGCCCAGGCCTTTCACAACCTGGAACGCACCCTGGCCACTGCCGGCGCGGGTTGGGAGCATGTGATTCACGTCAACTCCTACCATGTGGGCGGGTTTGCACCTGAGGTCAACGAAGCGATGGTGCGGCACTACCGGCGCTACATGCCCAACCATGCACCGATCTGGACCCAAGTCGGCGTCGAGTCCCTGGGATTGCCAACCATGCGTGTGGAGATACGCGTGACCGCGATTATTCCGTGACCCCAAACGTGCGGATCACCCACTCGGTAAACACCTTGAGCCGCGCACTCTGATGGCGGTTGGGTGGGTAGAGAATATGCAAGGGCGTGGCCGGGCGTGACCAGCCCGGCAGCACCTCAACCAACTGGCCGGTGTCGAGGTAGTACTGCACGATCGACTTGAAGTGCTGCCCCACACCAAGGCCCGCGACTAGCATTTCCTTGAGGCCGTTGCCTTCGTTAGTCGAAAAGGCGCAGTCGTTGACCTCGATACGTTGCTGGCCCTGCTCAAAAATCAGCGGCTCCGGCTTGCCCGACCCGGCAAAAAAATAGCCGGCCTTGAGGTGGTTGTTTGCGAGGTCTTCGGGCGAGTCCGGCAAGCCCCGGCGCGCCACGTAACTGGGTGCCGCACAGGTCAGGTATTCAAGGTCGGCTACCTTGCGCCCGATCATCCCCATGTCTTCCAGCTTGCCAGCACGAATCACGCAATCGGCGCCCTCCCCGACGATATTCACCGCACGGTCGCTGATGCCCAAGGCGATGGTGATATCGGGGTACTCGCGATGAAAGTCCACCAGCGCCGGAATCAGCAGGCAGTTGGCAAACGAGGCCGGTGCATCCACGCGCAGGTGCCCGCCGGGCCTTAGGATCTGCCCGCGTGCGGCGCTGTCCACTTCATCCAGCTCAGCCACCAGCCGTCGCGCATGGCGGTAATACTCCAGCCCTTCAAGCGTGGGCGCCAGGGCGCGGGTGGTTCGGTGCATCAGTTGGGTGCCCAGGTGTCTTTCCAGGTCAGTGATGAGTTTGCTGACGGTGGAGCGTGGCAGCGCCAACTGGTCGGATGCGCGGCTGAATGAACCGGTATCGACAACACGGACAAAGGCGCGCATGGCCAGGAGCTGATTCATCGGGGTGGTCCACTGTGACTTAGTGAGCGAAGTTGTCGATCTTGACCTGGCCATCCGGGAACGTCGCGATGATTTCCAGCTCGCCGCCCATCGCCCGGATGTAGTCACGCAGCGTGCTGATGTACATGTCGGTGCGCCGCTCCATCTTGGAAACCGCCGCCTGATTGATATTCAACGCCTTGGCCAGGCTTTCCTGGCTCAACTGTTGGGCTTTACGCAGCTCATGCAAAGGCATTTCCTGGAGGTGCTGGCGGAACAGTTGCTCGGCCTCCGCACGCGACTCAGGGGTCATGCGCGCTTGAAGTTCAGCGAATTTTTTAGCCATGTTTACGGGCCTCTTTACGCAATGTTTGCAAATGGATGTCGTACACATTTTCCGCCAAGGGCACATGCACCTCGTACCACCTGGAGTCGGAGGCTTTATCGCCGCCGATCAACAGGACAGCGCAGCGCCTGGGATCGAATGCATACAGCACTCGATAGGGCCGGCCGGCATGCCGAACCCGCAGTTCCCGCAGGTTGCCATGCCGAGAGCCCTTGATATCACTGGTGTGGGGGAAGCCCAGGCCCGGCCCGAAAAGCCCCAGCAGATCGACGCTGGCAGATACAGAGACTTGCTCCTTTGCGCCCAGCTCATCCCACCACTCTGCGAATTCATCCGTGTATTCAATGTCCCAGTCCATGCGAATATGCCACCTAAGGAATATAAACTCAAGGGCATACTTTAGATTCAGAAAAGGCTGTATTGCCAGCCGGGTTCCAGTCGAAATTGTTTGTACATCCTTCTGTACCAGACGCCGGGCAACAACCCCGCCACCTGCGCAAAAAAATCGAATAGGGTTAAGAAATTTTTCCCCAAAAAAAAACCGCCCTTTCGGGCGGTTAAAAGTACTCGGCTTTGATCAGAAACCGAGGGAGAAGCTGATCGTCATCGCATGGTCCTTATCGTTGCGCGACAGTTGGCCGGAATAGCCCAGGCCCAACTTGCCGTTCTGACTGATCTGGTAGTCCAGGCCTGCTTCCACCACCGCGCTGTCCTTGGCGATCGGCACACCTTGGGTGCTGAACGATGCTCCACCGTTGACAAAGCTCAGGTCGGCATCCGGCTGAGTGTCGCCAAAGGCATGACGCCAGCCGATGCTCCCCCGTGGGGTGATTTTCGAGCCGTTGCCCAGGGTAATGGTCTGGCCGATGCGCACGCCCAGGGTCGAGAAGGTCACATCCTGATCGGCATCGCCGCGCAGGGCCGCCGAGCCACCTTTTTCCTTGAGGGTGTCGCTGTCGTAGTTGACGTAAGCCAGGCCGGCGAACGGTTCTACCACCACTTTGCCGGTTTCAATGGTGTAACCCACTTCACCGAACACTTGTGCGCTGCGCGCCTTGTAGTCGGCTTTGAGGCGTTGCCCCACGCCGCCTACGGCCACATCGCGTTTGCTTTCGATGTCGTGCCAGCTGTATGCCACGCCCAGGCGAGCGGCGAAGGCTTCCTGCTGGTACGCGGTGTAGGCCATCAAGTGGTAGCTGTCGACGTCGGCGCTGGAGCTGCGGCGCTTGGCGTCCAGGTCGCTGCGGGTGTAGCCGGCGGCCACACCGACGCGCCAGGCGTCATCCACTTGTTTGTCGGTGCCGAGCAGGAAGCCGCCGAGGTTGCGCTCCAGCTTGGCGGTGTTGCTGTCGCCGCCCATGTGGCCCCAGGTGCCCAACACACGCATCCAGCCGACCATTTCGCCGTGGCAACCGGCGCTGCTCAGGCGGTTTTCGCTTGGCGCGAGGCTGTTGCGTGGGTCGTCTTCGCGGTAGCAGCCGGGCTGACGCAGGCGCTCGTTGACCGCGTCACGCACGTGACGCGAATCTTCGAGCATGGCGCTGGCGGTGCTGGCATGAATCTCCCCGGACAAGCTGTCGAAGGCGGCACGCGCCCCCCCGGCATCGGCGTTGAGCAGCGCGTTCTGCACCGTTGCGCCACCCACCGCAGCACCGCTGTCTAACGCGGCGGCCACGCCACGTTGGTTACCGGTCGCCGCCACGCTGGCGTAGCTGACGTTGTTGCGGCTAACCGCCAGCGCCACCTGAGTAGGGCTGTAGTTCAACGCGGTATTGAGGAATGCCAGGTTCTCCAGGTTGGTGGTGCCGAAGGTGCCGTTCACTGCACCCGCCGTGAGCAGCGTGTAGGTGGCCGGGCCGGCGTACGGCGCCAGGTTGACCACATTCAACGTGCCGCCCAGGTTCGCCGTACCGCCGACGGCCAGGGAGCCGGTCGACGATGGGGTGATGAGCAGGTTCAACGCGCCGGTGTTGCCATTAGTGAAGTTACCAGCCACCGTCAGCTTGCCGTTATCCGGTGTGACGCTGCCGTTGTTGACCAACGCACCGACGCTGCCGTTGCCGGTCAAGCCTGCACCGTGGGCGACGCTCACCTGCCCACCGAACACCGCGCCTGGGTTGGCCGCGTTGCCGACTTGCAGCACGCCTTCGTCCACGGCCACGGTGCCGCTGAACGGCTGGTTGCCCGTGAGCAACAACGCCCCTGCGCCTTGTTTGGTAATGTTGCCGGTTCCGCTCAACACGCCATTAAAGGTGCCGCTAGTGCGTTGGACAAACAGCAGCCGCGCGTTGTTGAAGATGCGGCCTTGCAAGCTCAGCGCGTTACCGGCCAGCGTACCGCCACTGACGGTGGTGCCGCCGGTGTAGGTGTTGGCGCCGGTCAACAGCAAGGTGCCGGCGTCAAGTTTGTTGATCGCCCCGGCACCCACGATTGGCGCGGCCACTTCGGTAGTGACGCCCGAATTGACACGCACCACTGCGGTACCGGTTGGCGACAAGGTCCCACCCGCACCTGCCGTCAACGTGTAGCCGGGGTCAAGGAATTGCAGGCCAGTGAAGCCCTGATTGCCGACCACCGTGACAGTACCGCCCTGCCCGCCGAACACGGCAAACTGGTTGTTCGACACCTGGCCCTGGGTGCCGGTTGGATCGGTCCAGTTGGTGCCTGGGCCCCAGGTGCCGCTACCGCCGGTGATGGTGCCATCCGGGTTGGTGGTGCCGCCGTTCCAGAACTGGATTTGCCCCGGCGTGGTCTGCACCAGCAGGTTCAGTTGGTTGGCCAGCGACGCTTGCAGGCTCAGGTTGCCAAGGCCGACCGGCAGCGAGCCAAGGGTCAGGCCGTTGTCGGTCAAGGCGCCGCCGTAGCGGAACAGTTGATAAACGCCAAGGCCAAAGCCACCGGCATCGGTGACGTTAAGGGTGCCGTCGAGGGTAAGATTGCCCGCCACATTCACCGCGGTGGTGGATGCGCCAGGCGCGCCGAGGGTGAAGTCCAGGGCGGTACCCGACGATAACGCCAGCGAACCCACCGACAGTGGCGTCGCCGCGCCGGCCTTGAGGGTCGAGCCATCAGCCATTGTCACAGCACCGCCCAGGCTACCGCTGCCGCCAAGGGTCGCGCCGCTGGCCACCTGCACCGCTGCGCTGTTCAAGCTGCCGTTGACCAGCAAGCTGCCGGCGTTGACGTTGGTGTTGCCGGTGAAGGTGTTGTCGCCGCTCAACAGCAACGCGCCGCTGCCGGTTTTATTCAGCACGCCTGCGCCGGTGAGGTTACCGGTGTAGGTGCCATCGGTACCCTGCTCGAAGGTCAGGGCCGCGTTGTTGGCAATCGCGCCTTGCAAGCTGTTGGTGTCGCCGGTGGTGGTGCCGCCATTAAGGGTGGTGCCGCCGCTGTAGGTGTTGGCGCCTTTGAGGGTCAGGGTTGCCGCGCCTTTTTTCAGCAGGCTGCCATTGCCGCTGAGACTACCGTTAAGCGTCAGCGCATTGCTGCCGCCGATGGCCAGTGAGCCATTAAGTACCGCAGCGTTGCCGAGTGTGACGGCCGCGTTGCTGTCCAGGGTGGTGCCGTCGGCCGCCGTCAGCGCTGCGCTGCCCAGTGCGCTGTTATTGCCGACCACCAGCGTACCGCCATTGAGCGCGGTGCCGCCGGTGTAGGTGTTGGTGCCGTTAAGCACCAAGGTGCCCGTGTCGAGTTTGGCCAGGGTGCCGGCGCCGCCGAGGGTGACGCCCAAGGTTGCGGTGGCGTTCGGGTCGACACGGATCGCCGTGTTGCCGGTGCCGCCATTCACCAGGTTGAGCACGCCCGCCGCACCGGAGGCCAGGTTGTAGCCATCGGTGACGAACTGCAGGCCGGTGAGGTTTTGCGTGCCCTCCACGCTCACGTTACCCGCCGGGCCCTGGAACACTGCGAAGCTGTTGTTCCAGTTCTGGTTGAGGGTGCCATCAAGGTTGGTCCAGTTGGTGGTGCCAGCGCCCCAGGTGCCGTTGCCGCCGTCGATGGCGCCGTTGCCGATCAGGTTGGCGCCGTCCCAGAACTGCACGGTGGTGTTGGGCGCGGTGACCAGCAGGTTGACCTTGTTGCTGATGGCCGTCTGCACTTGCACATCGCCCGGAATCACACTGCCCGGCAAGGTGCCGAGGGCCAGGCCGTTATTGGTGAGTGCGCCACCATAGTTGATGATGTTGTAGACGCCGCTGCCAAAGCCGCCGATATCAGTGACATTGAGGTTACCGCCCAAGGTCAGATCGCCGCCGACATTCAGCAGCCCGCTGCCACCGCCCATCACCGGCACACCGAGGCCGACGTCCAGGTTGGCATTACTGCCCAGCACCAGCGAGCCCACCGACAGTGTACTGCCGGAGGTCAGGCCGATATGCCCGCCATCGGCCACTGTTACCGCGCCCGCCAGCGAGCCGGGGCCGGTCAGCGTCGCGCCGGTATTGACCGCTACCGTGCCGCTGGCCAGTGAGCCGCTGACATTCAAGGTGCCGCCATTCACGTTGGCCGCGCCGCTGATGCCATTGGTGCCGCTCAGGTTGAGCACACCGCTGCCGTTTTTATCCAGGTTACCGGCACCGCTGAGCGTGCCTGCGAAGGTGTTGTCGAGATTACTGCCACCCACCGCCAGCGTGCTGCCGCCCGCCACCTGAATCGCGCCGGTACCGGCCAAGGTAGTGAGGCTGGCGTTGCCGCCCAGAATGAGACTGGCACCGCCGCCGACATTGACGCCGGAGGTGTTGCCCAAGGCCGCGTTACCTGCGGTGGTCACACTGCCGCCAAGTACATTGAGAGGGCCGGAGAAGGTGTTATTGCCGCTGAGCAGCAGGTCTGCCGCGCCATTTTTGATCAGTGCCGCATTGCCCGCCAGCACGCCGGCCAGGGTCAAGTTGTTGTTACCCGCCACATTGAGGTCGGCATTCAGGTTGATGGCGTTGGCCAGTACCAGCGGCACGCTGTTATCCAACGTGCTTGCGCCAGTGACGGTCAAGGCGCCCGAACCCAAGCCTGTGGCATTGCCGACCATCAGCGTACCGGCCGCAAGCGTGGTGCCGCCGCTGTAGGTATTGGCGCCGTTGAGGGTCAGGTTGCCCGCCCCGTTTTTAGTCAGGCCACCGGCGCCGCTGACCAGCCCATTGAGGGTCAGGTCGGCGCTGCCGAGAATGTCCAGGTTGCCCGCCAGGCTCACGGCATTGGCCAGGCTGACAGCGGCATTGCTGTCCAATGTGGTGCCATTGGCGGTGGTCAATACACCGCTGCCCAACGCGCTGTTATTGCCGACCACCAACGTACCGCCATTGAGCGCGGTGCCGCCGGTGTAGGTGTTGGCGCCATTGAGTACCAGGGTACCGGCGTCCAGCTTGGCCAGGGTGCCGCCGCCGTTGAGGGTGACGCCCAGGGTGGCGGTAACGTTGGGGTCAACACGCACAGACGTGTTGCTAGTGGCGCCGTTGACCAAGGTCAACGCACCGGCTGCGCCGCCGACGACGTTGTAGCCATCGGTGGCGAACTGCAGGCCGGTAATCGACTGGGCACCGTCTACGGTGACGGTACCTGCCGCACCTTGGAAAACTGCGAAGCTCAGCGGGCTCCAGGCGTTGTTGGCCAGGCCGTCCACGCTGGTCCAGTTGGTGCCGCCGGCATTCCAGGTACCGGTGCCGCCGTCCACAATACCGTTTGGAGCGGTCAGGCTGCCGTCCCAGAAGCGAACGGTGGCGTTCGGCGCCGAAACCAGCACGTTGACCTGATTGCCAACGGAGGTCTGTACCATCAAGTCACCCAGGCCATAACCGACCGGCGCATTAGTCACATTCAAACCCAGGTCCGTCAGGGCTCCGGTGTAATTGATCAGGCGGTAGACACCCACGCCGAAACCACCGGCATCCCTCACGTTCAGGTTGCCGTCCAGAGTCAGGTTACCGCCTACATTCAGCATAGGTGTAGTGGACGGCGCGCCCAGTGCCGCATCAACATTGGCCGCCGCGCCCAATACCAGGGAGCCCAGATTAAGGGTGCTGCCCGACCCCACCGCCAGATGGCCGCCGTCGGCAATACTGACATTGCCCTGAACGGTGCCGGTACCACCAAGGGTGGCACCGTTGGCGACTCCCACGGTCGCACTGGCCAGCGAACCGTTGACCAGCAGGCTGCCGGCGTTGACCAGGGTAGTGCCGGTCATCGAGCTGGTGCCGCCGAGGGTCATGACACCGCTGCCGATTTTGGTGAAGGTGCCGCTTCCGAAGAGACGGCCATTGAAGGCACCGTCGAGGTTATTGCTGCCGACACTCAAGGTACCGCCTTCGACCCAAGCCGTGCCGTCGCCAGTGAGCGCACCAAGGACGGCCGAGGCGCCCAGTTGCAGTTTCAATGTCGTGGTGTTCAGGTTGACTGTAGCGTCGACACCCAGAGCCCCGTCCAGCGAGGTTTCCAGGCTGCCTTGCTGTACATCAAACAGACCGGAGAAGGTATTGACTTTGGTCAGTGTCAGGCCCCAACCACTGTTCACTACCAGTTTGCCGCTGCCTGACAGCACACCCATGAAGTACATGGGGCCCGACGGGCTGATCGACAGAACCGCATTGGGGTTGATGTTGACTGCGTTGTACAGAGCGGTCGGCGCGCCGCTCGACACAGCGCCCACTCCGGTTACGTTCAGGGTACCGGTGCCCAGGGATGTGCTCCCACCCAGGTTCAAGGTGCCCTGATTGAGCGTTGTGCCGCCGGTGTAGGTGTTGCTGCCCCAAAAGTTCAGGTCGCCCGCGCCATTTTTGATCAGGCCACCGCTACCGCTGATCACACCGCCGAGGGTCAGCGCGTTGCTGCCCGCCACGGTGGTGTTGCCGTTCAAGGTAATGGGGTTGGTCATCGTTACCGCAGTGTTACTGTCCACTGTTGTACCGGCCGCAGTGGTCAACGGCCCCGAACCCAACGCGGTGTTGCTGCCGACCACCAAGGTGCCGCCATTGAGCGTAGTGCCACCGCTGTAGGTGTTGGCGCCACTGAGCACCAGGGTGCCACTGTCGAGTTTGTTGAGGGTGCCGAGCCCGTCGATGTTCACGCCAATGCTCGCCGTGGCACCTGGGTCAACCCGGATCGCGGTATCGCCTGAAGTACCGTTGACGGCTGTCAGCTTCCCGCCTGCGCCGCTGACCAGGTTGTAGCCATCGGTGGCAAACTGCATGCCGGTGAACTGTTGCGGGCCTTGCACCGTAACCGTACCCGCGGCGCCCTGGAATACCGCGAAGCCTGGAGCCCATGGTTGATTGAGCGTGCCGCTGACGTTTGTCCAGTTGTTGCCCCCGCTGTCCCAGATGCCGGTGCCGCCCTCAACGATGCCGTTGGGCGTGGTTTGGCTGCCATCCCAGAAACGAATGTTGCTGTTCGGTGCCGATACCAACACGTTGACTTGGTTGCCCACGGAGGTTTGCACCAGCAGGTCACCCAGGCCAAAACCCGACGGCACGCTGGCGACGTTCAGGCCCAGGTTGGTCAGGGCGCCGGTGTAGTTGATCAGACGGTAAACCCCCACGCCGAAACCACCCGCGTCCGTCACGTTCAGGTTACCGGCGAGGGTCAGGTTGCCACCCACATTGAGCAAGGATGCAGTGGATGGTGCACCCAGTGCGGCATCCAGATTAGCCCCTGAGGTCAATACCAGCGCGCCAGCTGACAACGTATTGCCGCTGCTCAACGCCAGATGGCCGCCGTTGTTGACATTCAACGCGCCCAGCAGCGAGCCGGTACCGCTCAGCGTACCGCCGTTGTTGACGTTGACCTGGGCACTGGCCAGGGAACCACTGAGGTTCAAGGTGCCTGCATTGATCGCCGTGTTGCCAGTGACGCCATTGATGCCGGTAAGGTTGAGAGTGCCGGTGCCGACCTTGATCAGCCCGCCAGTACCACTCACATCACCATCAAAGGTGCTGGTGGTGTTGACCCCACCGACGGTCAAAGTGTTGGCGCCGCTCAGTTGCACGCCGCCGCTGCCGCTCAAGCCGGCCAGGCTGACGTCGGTGGCCAGGTTGACCCCGGCGCCCGCACTCACGTTCACCCCGGCAGTGCTGCCCAAGGCATTGGCATTGACCAGCGTCAGGCTACCGGAGAGCACGTCCACGGCGCCGGTGAAGGTGTTATTGCCGGCCAGGGTCAGGTCGGACAAGCCATTTTTGATCAGGTTGCCGGCGCCGCTGACCACGCCGTTCAGGCTCAGGTCGTTGTTGCCCGCGACTGTGAGGTCGGCGTTCAGCGCAATCGCATTGCCGATACCAAAGGACGCGCTGTTGTCCAGGGTCGCCGCGCCGCCGACGGTCAAGGCACCGTTGCCCAGGCCATTGGCGTTGCCCAGGGTCAAGGTCCCGGCATTGAGGGTGGTGCCGCCGCTGAAGGTGTTGTTGCCGTTGAGGGTCAGGTTGGCCAGGCCATTTTTGGTCAGTGGCCCTGCCCCACTGAGCACACCCGCCAGGGTCAGGTTATTGGTACCGCCTAGGGTCAACCCGGCGTTGAGCACAACGTTGTTGCCCAGGCTGAATGCCCCGTTGCTGTCGAGCGTCGACGCGCCGCCAACGGTCAAGTTACCCAGGCCCAGGGCCGCATTGGAGCCCAACGTCAGGGTGCCTGCATTGAGCGTGGTGCCGCCCAGGAAGTTGTTGGGGCCGTTGAGCAGCAGATTGGCGGCGCCGTTTTTAGTCAGGCTGCCGGCGCCATTGATGGTACCTGCCAGCGTCAGGTCGGCGGTGCCGCCGATGCCCAGGTTGCCGGCCAGGTTGACCGCGTTGGCGAGGTTGACTGCGGTGGTTGCATCCAACGACGTCCCCGCCGCCGTATTCAGCGCGCCCGTCCCCAGGGCGGTGTTGGAACTGAGCAACAAGCCGCCGGCATCGAGCGACGTAATGCCGGTGCGGGTGTTGTTACCGGCCAGGGTCAGCAGGCCCGCGCCGGTTTTGGTCAAGCCACCAACGCCGGACATTACACCGCTCAGGGTCAGCGGGTTGGCGTTGACCAGGCTGAGATCGCCGGTCAAGACGACGTTGTTGTTCAGTAATGAGGCGCCGCTGGTGTTCAGGTTGGCAGTGCCCGTCACATTCAGGTTGCCGCTGCCCAGGGCATTGTTATTACCCAGCACCAAAGTGCCGGCGCCCAGGCTGGTGGCGCCGGTGTAGGTATTGGCGGTATTGAGGATCAGTTGACCGGTGCCCGCCTTGGTCAAACCGCCGGTGCCCGAGAGCACGCCGCCCAGGGTCAGCCCGGTATTGGCGCCCTGGACGGTCAACCCGCCGGTGCCCAGCGTGAGCAAGTTAGCCAGCGTCAGGTTATTGGCCGTTGCTTCGATAATCCCGCCATTGGCGGTGATTGCCCCAGTACCGAACGTCGCACTGTTATCGAACTGCGAAATGCCGCCATTGAGCGTGGTGCTGCCACTGACCAATGGCCCCAGCAGCGTCCAGGTGCCACCATTGATGGTCAGGTTGTTGAAGTTGATATAAGTGGCGCTGGACGCCGTACCGGTGCCGCTGCTACCCACGCCGCCGGGGTTTTTCAGGATCAAGGTGTTACTGCCGTTTGCGCCGCCATCCACCTGGCCGGTGGGGGCAAACGTCAGGTTCACGCCCACCAGGCCGCCGAGGCTCAGGCCGATACCGCCGCCCGAGGACACGCTCGACCCGGTCACCGCCGTAAAGGTGTTGGCGCTGCTTGCCCCCATCGACACGCCGCCGGAAATGATCCCGCTGTTGACGAAGGTGTTACCCAAAGTGGACGCCTCGAAGGCAACCCGGCCGGTGAGCGTGCCACTGTTGGTCATATTGACCTGGCCGCCACCTTGCACGGCGACCACTGGCGTGTCAGAGGCAAACAACGAAAGCCCCAGCAAGGGGTTGGAGCCGAGGGCGCCGGCGTTGGTGAGGGTGGTGGTGCCACCGACGCCATTGGTGACGTTCAGCGCCGCGCCCGCCAATGAAGTCAGGTTGAGCCCCAGCAATGCGCCGGTACCGCGGATTATCCCGGTGGCCGTGTTGGTGATATTCACCGCACTGGCCGCGGTATTGCCCACCACCACACCACCGCTGAGCACGGATACAAGCCCGAGCACCGCCGGGTCGATGGTGCCGGAGTTGTTCAGTGTGGTGTTGTTACCGGTCAGGTTCAACGCAATGCCGCCCAACGTCGCATTGAGCTGCGCGCCCGGGTTGACGTTGACCGTCAGGTTATTCACCGCACTCGAAAAGGTGTTCAGTAACAGCGGTAACGACGGCACCCCCGTGCACGTCACCGTGGCACCTGTCGTGGGGCTTGCGGGCGAGCAGGCCGCCATCGCTGCGGGGCTTGCAAGCCCCATCACCAGCCCCGCTACGCCGAGGCGAATCGCAAGAGAAAGCGCAGAAATACGAGGTGCAACAGCAGTAGCAAGTCTTCTATCCACGCTCAACTCCTTGTGGTTCAAGCCTTTCATCCATGAGTGCGTAGAAGCTCAACGTTATTGGCCCACACGCATCGAATTCGAAATACCTGACCGTGGCGACAACTGATCCAATTTGTCGAAACGGTAGTAGACCTACAGAAAAGTCATTGAATTAAATGGTATTAATACTTTCGTAAGCGCCCCGTAAGAACAGGATTACAGCCAGCATCCATTGACGGTTGCGACATAAATACAAGTTTCTAAATGTAAAAAACGCTCTAATAGCGCCCTGTAGATTCGCTTAAAAGGTCTGGGAGATCTCAATGCCCCATGAAGGCAACCTGTTACAAGCAGCCGTGGTGTTCCTGCTCGCCGCTGTGTTGACCGTGCCTTTGGCCAAGCGCCTGCAACTGGGCGCCGTGCTGGGCTATTTGTTTGCCGGCGTGATCATCGGCCCGTCGGTGCTGGGCCTGATAGGCAACCCGCAAAGCGTGGCGCAGTTTTCTGAATTGGGCGTGGTGTTGCTGCTGTTTATCATTGGCCTGGAGCTGTCGCCCAAACGTTTATGGGTGATGCGCAAGGCGGTGTTCGGCGTCGGCCTGGCCCAGGTGGTGCTCACCGGCGTGGTGATGGGCGTGGTGGCGTTGTGGCTGTTCGGCCAACCCTGGAACAGTGCAATCGTGCTGGGCCTGGGCCTGGCGCTGTCTTCCACGGCGTTTGGCCTGCAAAGCCTGGCCGAACGCAAGGAGCTCAACCAGCCCCACGGGCGCCTGGCCTTTGCCATCCTGCTGTTCCAGGACATCGCGGCGATCCCGCTGATCGCCATGGTGCCGCTGCTGGCCGGCAGTGATCACCCGACGACCGAAGCCCAGGGCGTGCAACATGTGCTGCAGATTCTGGGCAGCATCGCCGTGGTGATCATCGGCGGGCGTTACCTGTTGCGCCCGGTGTTTCGTATCGTCGCCAAGACCGGCCTGCGCGAAGTGTCCACCGCCACCGCGCTGCTGGTGGTGATCGGCACCGCCTGGTTGATGGAATTGGTGGGCGTGTCCATGGCCCTCGGTGCGTTCCTCGCCGGGCTGTTGCTGGCCGATTCGGAGTACCGCCACGAACTGGAATCCCAGATCGAGCCGTTCAAGGGCCTACTGCTGGGCCTGTTTTTTATCAGCGTGGGCATGGGCGCCAACCTCAGCCTGCTGCTCAGCACGCCGCTGATGGTGATCGGCCTGACCCTGCTGCTGATTGGCCTGAAACTGCCGCTGCTGTACGCCGTGGGCCGGTGGGTGGGTGACCTCAACCGCGAAAGCGCTTTGCGCCTCGGTGTGGTACTGGCCGCAGGCGGTGAGTTCGCCTTTGTGGTGTTCAAGATCGGCCGCGACCAGGGCCTGTTCGAGCCGCACCTTTACGATGTGCTGGTGCTGACCATCACCCTGTCCATGGCCGTGACGCCGCTGCTGTTGTTGGTGTGCCCCAAGCTGTTCAAGCCCAAGGCCAAGTCGGTGGAAGTGCCGGAGGAATACCGCACCATCGAAAGTGACGCGCCCCGCGTGGTGATCGCCGGTATGGGCCGTATGGGCCAGATCGTCGCGCGGATTCTGCGCGCGCAGAACATTTCGTTTATTGCTCTCGACACCTCGGTGGAAACCATCGAGCTGACCCGCAGTTTCGGTGGCATGCCGGTGTTCTACGGCGACCCGCAGCGCCCGGAAATCCTGCATGCGGCCAAGGTCGACCAGGCCGAGTTTTTCGTGATCGCCATGGATGACCCGGAGATCAACATCAAGACCGCCGCCCTGGTGCGCAGCCTCTACCCACACATGAAAATCATCGCCCGCGCGCGCAACCGCCAGCACGTTCATCGCCTGGTCGACCTGGACGCCTCGCCGGTACGCGAGACCTTCTACTCCAGCCTGGAAATGAGCCGGCGCACCCTGGTCGGCCTGGGCTTGAGCCAGGCCCAGGCCGACGCGCGCATCGATCGATTCAAAAACCACGACCATCAACTACTCGCCGCTCAGCACGCGGTGTATGACGACGCGGCCAAAGTACTGCAATCGGCCCAGGAAGCCCGCACGGAACTGGCGCGCCTGTTTGAGATGGACCGGCTTGAGGAGGAGTCCGACAAGGTGTGAGCTTACGGATGAACGACATTGCGAAATTTCTGACAGAATACGCCGCAATTTCGTTCATCCTTGGAGCGCTTCATGGCCACTTTCACCAAGACCGCCGTCCTGCTGGCCCTTGCGCTTACCGCCGGTAGCGTGTTCGCCGCCAGCAAGTCCCCTGCCACCCAGACCATCTCGACCTTGGGCGGCAAATTCACCTTCAACTTGCCCAAGGCGTTCGTCGCTGACACGCTGCCAACCGGCAAGGTCGAGGATGGCACCGCCGACACTCAAGGCACGCTGTACGCCAACGCGACCACGAAAAGTGTAGTGATCGTCGCCGAAACCGTGCGTAACGACGGGGCAAGTATAAAGGACAATGACCCGCAGTTCCTTGATGGCGCCGTGGCGGACTTCGTCAAGGATCAGAGCGCTGCCCTGCCCGACTTCAAAAAGCAAAACGAGAAGAAGCTGACGTTTAAAGGCCTGGGCCTGCGCCAGGTGGACAGCACGGCGACCCAGGGCGGTGGCAAGACGTTGAACTCCACGTTCCTCGGCGGTTCGGGCAACCATCTGCTGGTGATCCAGGCGATTTCGCGGGCCGATGATGTGAAAGGGCATGCCGAGTTGGTGAAGCAGATTACCGGCGGCAAGTAGTACAACGATCGTTCCCACGCTCTGCGTGGGAATGCCTCCTGTGACGCTTCGCGTCATGACCTTCAAAAGCAGACGCGGAGCGTCCAGGGCTGCATTCCCACGCAGAGCGTGGGAACGATCATATCTAATGTGGGAGCGAGCAAGCCCGCTCCCACATTTTGATCTTCATTTACTTCAAACTATTTTCCAGCCAAGCCTTGAGGTCCTGTATTTCAGCCTCGCTCACGGTATGCGGCATGCCCACATACCCATGAAACTCAGGCTTTAACCCCAGCCCCAGCAACACCTCATTGGCGCGGGTGGCCGACGCATACGGCAGCGCCTGATCCAAGGTGCCATGGCCGATAAAAATCGCCAGCCTATTCAATGACTCATCAGGCTTGAGCTCAGCCTTGAGCACCGGCAACACGCTGCCACTCAACGCCGCAATCCCGCGTACCCTGGCAGGCTGTCGCAAGCCCACTTCATAGGCCATGATCGCGCCCTGGCTGAACCCCACCAGGAACACCCGATCACTGTGGGTGTGGTACTTGGCCGTGGCCTTGCTGACAAAATCCTCAATCAGCTTGGCGCTGCGTTGCAAATCCGCAGTCTCGCCGTCGTAGTCGCCTTCACCGGATTTCCTGGCAAACCAGCGATAACCGCTGGGGTCCACCGGCATCGGCGCGCGGGCCGACACATAGGTCCAGGTGGACGGCAACGCGTCCTTGATGCCAAACAAGTCTTGCTCGTTACTGCCAAACCCGTGCAGAAAGATCACCAGCGGCTGGTTGCGCGCATCACTCTGCGTCTGCTCCAGGTACGCCAAGGGCAAGTCGGTGTGCAAGGCATCATCGGCGTGGGCGGCACCGGCGACCAACGCCAGCGCCAGGGCGAACTGTTTGAACATGGGCATCAACCTCAGGGTTTGCGCAACAGATACGTGTCCATGATCCAGCCATTTTCCAGGCGCGCGGCCTTGCGCACCCGTTGGATTTCGTCGGCCACTTCGCTGACTTTGCCGCTGATCAGTATTTCATCCGGCGTGCCCAGGTAGGCGCCCCAATAAATATCCATATCCTGATCGGCCACAGTGCGGTAGGAGTCCTCGGCATCGAGCATCACCACCAAGGTATCGGCATCACTCGCCTGCCCCGCCGCCAGCCGGCGCCCGGTGGTGATCTCGATGGAGCGGCCGATGCGGTTGAGCGCCACCTTATGCTGGGCCGCCAGGGCCTGCACACTGGTGATGCCGGGGATTACTTCGAACTCGAACGCACAACGGCCGCTGGCCAGAATCGCCTGCAGGATGCGGATGGTGCTGTCGTACAGCGCCGGGTCGCCCCAGGCCAGGAAAGCGCCCACTTCACCGTCGGCCATGTGCTCGTTGATCATGCGCTCGAACGTGTGCTGTTTGTCGCGGTTCAGGTCCTGCACGGCGGTGGTGTAGTCGATATCACCGCGCACGCGCTCGGGGCAATCGGCCTCGACGAAACGGTAACCGGGCTCGGTGATGTAGGTCTCGCAGATCTCGCGGCGCAGGTCGATCAACTTGTCTTTGCTCTGGCCCTTGTCCATCAGGAAAAACACGTCGGTGCGGTTCAGCGCCTTTACGGCCTGCATCGTGATGTAGTCAGGGTTGCCGGCGCCAATGCCGATGATCAGGATGCGTTTCATGGGGTGCTCTCATTACGGGGCGTGGATTTTGCCACGTTCATGGCACTCGGCGTGAGTTTCCAGGCGCAGGCGCCACACCGAGTTGAAACGCAGCTCGGTGGCGGACAGCGGCTCGACGTCGATCAAGTAGAACTTCGAGAGGGGAAACTGCATGACGTACAGCAGGGCGGCGCGGATCACAAAGGGGTGCGTGACGGCCACGACATGGCCGGGGTGGCTTTCGAGGGATTTGAGCCAGTGCCCAACCCGCGTGCAGAGCTGCTCTACCGATTCACCGCCATGGGGTGCGGCGGTGCTGTCGGTCATCCAGGCCGCCAACGCGTCGGGGGCCAACTGATCAATGGCCTGGCCTTTCCAGGCGCCGAAATCAGCGTCACGCAAAGCATTTTCGATCTGCGCCTCGGCACCGAACAGGCCCGCGGTCTGACGGGTTCTGGCCTCGGGCGCGCTGACTAACCGCAGGGTTTTCTTGAAACGCCCGGCCAGGGATAGCGCCGCACCTTGCCAATCCATCGCCACAGACTCGTCATCGGGAAAACGCCCGTACTTTTGCAGCGGCGTGACGGCATGGCAAATCAAGGTCAAGCGGGTGGCCTGCATCACAATTCACTCTGTTTCGTGGCGCAGTCAGCGGAGACTGGCGGGGTTGTCTCAATATATTACAACACACACGAAACAGGACGTCGGTCAAACCCCAACGCCCCTGAGCGATCAGGCCAGTGCCGCAGCCGCAGGCGGCGCGACCACCGGGCCAGCGCTGGCAACAAAGTCCTCTTTGCGCAACACCACCAGGGCAATCAGCGACACCACACCGGTGGCCACGTAGAAGTACCACGGTGAAGTGATGTCGCCCGTCACTTTGATCAGCCAGGTGGAGATCAACGGCGCGCTGCCACCAAACACCGCGACCGGCACGTTATAGGCCACGGCAATCCCGGTGGAGCGGATGCGCGTCGGCAGCAGTTCACTCATCAGCGCGTAGGTGGATGAGGCGTACAGCCCGAACAGGATCGCCACGGCCATCAACGGCGCGAAGAACGACGCGGGCGTGGCGGTGGGGGCCGACTTGAACAGCCAGAACATCGCCAGCGTGGCCAAAGTGCCGATCACCATCAGAAACGGCTTGCGCCCGTATTTGTCGGTGAAGGCGCCACCAAACGGCATCACGAAGGCCGCCGAGAAGCTGGCGACAAACACATAGAGCAAGGTGGTGCCGCTGTCGAACTTGAGGATCTTGGCCATGTAGGTCGAGGCGAAGGTCAGTACCAGGTAAAAGATCGAGCTGTGCAAGGTGATGATGAAGAACACCAGGGCGATGGCGCGTTTCCACTGCCAGACCTCGCGCAGCGGCGCGCGGGAGGTTTGCCCGGCGCGTTGCAGGGCCAGAAACTCCGGGCTGTCTTCGAGCTTGAGGCGGATATACATGGAGATAAACCCCAGCGGCGCCGCGATCAGGAACGGCACGCGCCAGGCCCATTCCTGCATCGTGTCGGCGCCCAGAATCCAGGTCATGCCGTTCGCCACGGCGCCACCCAGCAGCAGGCCGAGCACGGCGGTGACCATCAACCAGCACGTGGCAAAACCACGGCGGCCGGGGCCGGCGTATTCGGAGATAAAACTGGTGACGGTGCCGATTTCGCCGCCCGCCGAAAAGCCCTGCACGCAGCGCACCAGAATCAGCAGGATCGGCGCGGCGATGCCCAGGGTCGCGTAAGTGGGCAACAGGCCCAGCATTACGGTGGAGCCGGTCATCATCACCAGCGCCATGATCAGGGTTTTGCGTCGGCCGATCTTGTCCGCCAGCGGGCCGAAGAACAGCCCGCCCAGCGGCCGGATAAAGAAGCTCAGGGCGAACGCCGCGAAACTGGCGAGCAGGCTGGTGGTGGGGTCATCGGAGACGAAAAACGCCTGGCCGATGTACACGGCGAGAAAGCCGTAGACGCCATAGTCATACCACTCGATCAGGTGGCCCGAGGTGGCACCGAGAAATGCACGGCGGCGCTTGCGCTGCGTGTCTTGCGCTGTATTGCCCATCGAAGGGACTCCTTGTCGGTTGTTCTGTCCATGAAAAGCTAGGAAAGCGCGGCGATACTCGCTGCTTTCAACCACTGCCGCAAGTCGGTCTTGAGGGTTTTGCCGTAGCTGTTCTTCGGCAAATCGGCTCTGAACACATACTTTTTGGGTTTCTTGAATGACGCCATGCGCTCCAGAAACCACGCGGTGAGTTCGGCCTCATCCAATGCCTGCCCGCTGCGTGTGACCACAAAGGCCACCACTGACTCGCCCCATTGCGCGTCCGGCTCGCCCACCACACACACCTCGGACACCTCGGGATGCTGCACCAGCACTTCCTCGACTTCACGCGGGTACACATTGCTGCCGCCGCTGATGATCACGTCTTTGGAACGATCGGTGAGGGTCAGGTAGCCGGCCGGGTCGAGAAAGCCGATGTCGCCGGTGAGCAGCCAGCCATCGACCAGGGTTTGCGCGGAGGCCTGCGGGTTGCGCCAATAACCTTGCATCACCGTGGCGCCGCGCACGGCAATCTCACCGCGCTCGCCGGTCGGCAGCGGCTGATGCCGGGCATCCAGAATACGGATTTCCACACAGGCTTGCGCATGGCCAACGGAGGCCGCCAGGGTTGACCAGCCTGGGCGCTGGCGGTCCGCGATCAGGGTGCGGGGCAATACGCTGATGGTCATCGGGCTTTCACCCTGGCCGTAGATCTGCACCAAGCGCGGGCCGAAGGTGTCGAGCGCCTCGCACAGGTCGGCCAGGTACATCGGCCCGCCCCCGTAGACGATGGTCTTGATGCCGTCGCCGCCATAACCCTGGCGCCGCGCCTGTTCGACCATGCGCTTGACCATGGTCGGCGCGGCAAACAGCGATACATTGCCCAGCTCCGTAGCCAGGCCAAACAGTTCGCCGGCATCGAAACCGCCGGAAGCCGGCACCACATGCCGTGCACCGCAGCGCACGTGGATAAAGTTATACAGCCCCGCCCCGTGGGACATCGGCGCGGCATACACGGCTGCGTCGTCGGCACGCACCGGGTCGACATCCGTGGGGTAACACAGCGACATGGCGACCAGGTTGCCGTGGGACAGCATCACGCCCTTGGAGCGCCCGGTGGTGCCGGAGGTGTAGAACAGCCAGGCCAGGTCCTGATCCTGGCGCGGCACCGGCTGCTCCAGGGTCGGCCAGCCACGGGTCGGCGGCAGCGTGTGAGCGTCCAGTTCCTTGCAGCGCGCAGGCAAGTCGCGGGATGACGCGAAGACCCGGCCGCCGTCGGTAAAAATCAAGCGGGCCTCAGCATCGGTGGCAATCCACGCGGCTTCTGCCGGGTGCAGTTTGGCGTTGATCGGCACCACCACGCCGCCCAGCCACCAGACGGCGTAGAGCACTTCCAGGTAGTCGCAGCTGTTTTTCATCAACAGCGCCACCGCATCGCCCGGCACCAGGCCATATTGATCGACCAGTTGCGCGGCGCGTTGGCGGACATGGGCGGCGAAGGTTGCGTAGTCGGCGACGTGCCGCGTGCCTTCAAACAACGCCGGGCGTTGCGGGTCGCGGCGCTGGGTGTCGTGCAGCCAGTTGGCAATGTTCATGGCTCAGCTCCGACGCGCGTGCAGCACCGAGGCATAGTTGGCCACGGCCATCCCGCCCATGTTGAACACCAAACCGAACTCGGGGTTAGGCACTGCCAGGCCGATCGGCTCGCCGGTCAATTGGCGAAACGCCAGGGCATGCATCGACACGCCGGTGGCGCCCACCGGATGCCCCTTGGCCTTGAGCCCGCCGGACAGGTTCACCGGCAACCGCCCGCCCGCGCGCACCACGCCGCTGTCAAGCACACGGTGCCCCTCGCCTTTGGGCGCCAGGCCCATGGCTTCGTAGATCAGCAGCTCGGCGATGGTGAAGCAATCATGTACCTCGGCAAAACTCAGGTCGGCCAGGGTGATGTTCGCCCCGCGCAACGCCGTATGGATCGCGCGTTGCGGGCCTTCAAAAGCGAGGATGTCGCGCTGGGCAATCGGCAGGCAATCGTTGACCTGGGTCAGTGTGCGAATCTGCACATCACGCCGAAACGCGCGCGCACGTTTCGGCGAAGCCAGGATGATCGCGGCGGCGCCGTCGCTGATCAGCGAGCAATCGGTCAGGCGCAGCGAATCGGCCACAAACGGGTTGCTCTGGGACACGTTGTTGCAGTGTTCGAAATCCATCACCCGGTGCATCTGCGCCAGCGGGTTGGCCATGGCGTTGGAATGGTTCTTGGTGGCGATGGCCGCCATCGAGCCCAACGGGCAGTGGTAGCGCTCGGCATACTGACGCGCCGCACGGCCGAACAACTGCGGGAAACTCAAGCCTGCTTCGGCCGGGTCGTTCTGATAGCCGGCACCGGCCAGGGCCTGGGTCACCTCGGCGGTGGTGGTGTGGGTCATCTTTTCGGCGCCCACCACCAGTACCAGCTCGGCGCTGCCGGACAGGATCGCCTGAACTCCGGCCAGGATCGCCGCCGACCCGGACGCGCAGGCGTTTTCACAGCGGGTCGCCGGTTTGAAGCGCAGCCCAGGGTCGGCCTGCAGCAGCAGCGAGGCCGGGAACCCATCGGGCACCAACCCCGAATTGAAGTGGCCAAGGAATAACGCGTCGATCTCGCTCGCGTCAATTGCCGCGTCCTTCAGGGCTTCGCGGGTGACCTGTACGATCAGATCCTCCAGGCGGGTGCCTTCAAGGCGACCGAAACGTGAATGACCGGCAGCAACAATGGAGACGCAATCAGCTGGCATAATCAATTTCTTCTATTTTTGGTGCGGACATTTACCTACAATGACCCACCGTTGGCCGCGCGCCAATTCGTGCAACTACTTACATGGCTAAGTAGCCCCAGTTGAGAAAAGCGACGAGGCAGGATGCCCAATGAACGCGTTTGCACAGCAGTTCCATGATATAGAACGCCTGGCGTTCCAACTCTCCCCCGCGCCGCAACTGGTCACCCGCAACCGCGTAATGGTCGACTGTAATGAAGCCTTCCTGCAGTTGTTCGGCTATTCGCGTGACGCATTGGTCAACCAACTGACGCTGCTGATCTACCCTTCCCAGGCGGACTACCACGCCATTGGCAAGCGCAGCCATGAATGGCTGCTGGAAAGCGAAAACGGTTTCTACTCCGACGAGCGTTTCATGCAGCACCACAACGGCGAAGTGTTCTGGGCCAAGTCCCACGGTTACACCCTCACGCCCAAAGACCCATTCAAACTGATGATCTGGCACTTCGAGCGCCTGGACCGCACGCACCAGGGCACCGGCGATCTCACGCCACGGGAGCGGGAAATCGCCATGCACATCGTCAATGGCCTCAAGTCCAAGGAAATCGCCTTGCGCCTGGCGATCTCCCACCGCACGGTGGAGGTGCACCGCGCGCGCTTGATGAGAAAGTTGCAGGCCAAGACGGTGGTGGAGTTGGTGTCGAAGATTATTAAGGTGGCGTGATAATAAAGAGGGTGCGCGCTGAAAAACCCAGCGGTCATGCCCTGTGACTTTCCTGCGTCAAGTGCGCCATCAAGCACGCCCATACAATTCGCATCCAGGCAGGCCGCCTAAGCTTCTGACTTTCCAAAATCGGCTGGAGAGCAGGCATGGGTAGAAAAGCGAATAGGGTAAGCCTGGCATTGACGCTGTTGGCCGGGGCCATGATGAACAGCGCGTTTGCGGCAACGCCGAGCGTGGCAGTGGCGCCGCAGTACGACACCAGCCACGTCTACGTGGCACCGGCTGATGTGGACCGCTTTGCCACAAGTTTCCTGGCGACCTTCGGTGGCAAAAGTACCCCACAGGTGGTGGTGAACGTACTGCCAGTGCCAAGCAGTACCACCTCGCAACTGCTGCAGACGCCGGTCGGTACGGTGTCACTGTTTGGCTTCAGCACCCCCATACCGCATCCGTTTGGCCAGGAGCGCAACGGTTACCTGGTCAAGGACATGGACGTGGCCCTCAAGGCCGCGCGGGAAAATGGTGCAGCCGTGATTGTCAGTGACTTTCCCGACCCTATCGGCCGCGATGCCGTGGTGCAGTGGCCAGGCGGTGTGAACATGCAGCTCTACTGGCACACCCAGGCCCCGAACTACGCAGGGTTCCAGACGGTACCGGAAAACCGCGTGTACCTGCCTGCCGAGCGGGCCGAGGCGTTTATCAAAGCGTTCCTCGGCTTTTCCCATGGCAAAGTCCTGACTGACGACAAACATGCGCCGGGTATCGATATCGGCCAGAGCGGCCTCTACCGGCGTGTCGACCTGCAATCGCCGTTCGGACGCATGGCCGTACTGGTGACCAATGGCCAACTGCCCTACCCGTTCGGCCATGAGACCACCGGTTACCAGGTCGACGACCTGACGGCCACCCTGGCCAAAGCCACAGGCTCTGGGGCCACTGTGCTGGTACCGGCGTTCGCAAGTAAAGGGCGGCGCAGCGCAATGGTCGAATTTCCCGGTGGATACGTCGCGGAAATTCACCAGCTCAGCGCGGCAAAATGAATCGTCGTACCCCCTGGGGCCTGGCCGTGCTGTGGCCGCTGCTCACCGCCGGCGCCCACGCCGAGGAGCAAGCCACCCGTCCGGCGCTCAAAACCAATCGCTGGCAGGAAAACTGGTCGGTGCTGCAAGACCCGTTGCTGCGCACACAACCGTTGGACAATTTGAAGTACATCCCGCTATCAAGCGCCAACCCGATGACGTACCTGTCGTTGGGCGCGAGCTTGCGCGAACGTTTCGAGATGAACGATGCCAGCGGGTTCGGCGTGCGCGATGTGCAGCGTGATCGCTACCTGATCCAGCGCTTTGAGGTCCACGCGGATCTGCACCTGGACGAACACTGGCGGGTGTTCACCCAACTCGAAGATGCTCGGGCGTACGACAAAACCACAGTGGGTGGTGCCGATCAGAACCGTGTCGACTTGCGGCTGGCGTTTGCAGAGTACGTAAACACCTTCAGCAGCGGGACGTTCAAAAGCCGTATCGGCCGCCAGGACTTCGCCTTCGACTTGCAGCGGTTTATCTCGTCGCGGGATGGGCCGAATGTGCGCCAGTCGTTCGATGCACTCTGGGCCGACTGGGAAACCACCCATTGGCGTTTTATCGCGATCGCCAGCCAACCGGTGCAGTATCAGGACCAGAGACACTTCGACGACCGCTCCAACAGCGACGCACGCTTCCATCTGCTGCGGGTCGAGCGATTGGTGGGCGGCAGCAATGAGTTGTCGGCCTACTACGGCGTATATGAACGCAGCGCTGCGCATTACCTGGACGCCGACGGCGAGGAAACCCGCCAGTTTGTCGACGCCCGCCTGGGCGGCGCGGCCCAGGGCTTCGACTGGGACATCGAGGCGATGCTGCAAAGGGGGTCGGTGGGGAGCAAGTCGATCCGGGCGTGGGCCGCCGGCAGCCGTACGGGCTATACGCTTGAGAGCCTGGCGTGGCAACCACGGCTCGGCGTGCAACTGGATATCGCCTCCGGCGACCGCAAAGCGGGTGACGCTACCGTCGGCACGTTCAACCCGCTGTTTCCCAACGGCTACTATTTTTCACTGGCCGGCTATACGGGCTACAGCAACCTGATCCACGTCAAACCGTCGATCACCGTCAAACCCCTTCCCAAACTGAGCGTACAGTCTGCCATTGGTCTGCTCTGGCGACAGACCACCGACGATGCGGTCTATACCCAACCGAACTTGCCCGTTGCCGGCACTGCAGGCCAAGGCGAACGCTGGACCGGCGCCTACGCTCAGTTGCGCACCGACTACGCCTTCACGCCGAACCTTGCCGGCGCGGTCGAAGCCGTGCATTACGCGGTGGGCCGCACCCTGCGCGAGGCCGGTGGCGACGACAGCAATTACCTGGGAGTCGAACTCAAATTCAGTTGGTAAACCCAAGCAAGCACACGCGTACAAGCCCTTCGACGGGTACAGGGCAATAGTAACGCGCAGTCATCCCCCTCAATCAAGGAGTTATGCATGAGCACATTCGTTGCCAAAGACGGTACCCAGATCTACTTCAAGGACTGGGGCAGCGGTAAACCGGTATTGTTCAGCCACGGCTGGCCGCTGGATGCGGATATGTGGGAATACCAGATGGAATACCTGAGCAGCCGCGGCTTTCGCACCATCGCTTTCGACCGCCGTGGTTTTGGCCGGTCCGACCAACCCTGGACCGGCAATGACTACGACACCTTCGCCGACGATATTGCCCAGTTGATTGAACACCTGGACCTCACCGACGTGACCCTGGTGGGCTTCTCCATGGGCGGCGGCGACGTTGCTCGCTACATCGCCCGCCATGGCAACGCACGCGTAGCCGGCCTGGTATTGCTGGGTGCCGTGACGCCGATCTTTGGTCAGAAAGCGGACTACCCGCAAGGTGTGCCCACCGATGTATTCGACGGTATCAAAGCCGGGCTGCTGAAGGACCGCGCGCAATTTATCAGCGATTTCAATACCCCGTTCTTTGGCATCAACCAGGGGCAGAAGGTCTCGCCGGGCGTGCTCACCCAGACCTTGCAGATTGCCTTGCTGGCATCGCTCAAATCGACGGTTGATTGCGTCACGGCATTCTCCGAAACCGACTTTCGCCCGGACATGGCCAAGGTCGATGTGCCGACCCTGGTGATCCACGGTGACGGCGACCAGATCGTGCCGTTCGAGACCACCGGGAAGGTGGCGGCGCAGATGATCAAAGGCGCGCAATTGAAGGTGTACAAGGATGCGCCCCATGGTTTTGCCGCCACTCACACCCAGCAGTTGAACGAAGACCTGTTGGCCTTCCTCAACCGCTGAAGCAACGGCGTCACCCTCTCCTTTCTTTGGCCGGGCTTGCCCGGTCTTTTTTCGTTCAGACTCAACCGCGATCAAGTGCCAGTCGGCCGGGCCCTGCGATCAGAATGCTGGAAAACAGGATCAACAGCAGCCATCCAAACTGCCCTTCAAACAGCGACCACTCCGGGTGCACTACCAGCAACGCCACCAGCAGCACAGCGAGGATCGGCAAACAGGCCAGGCGCACCCAGAACCCGGCGATAATCAACAACGGGCAGACGACTTCAGCGCCAATCGCCAGGCACAACGTGACATGGGCGCCCAGGTGGAACGGGTCTTCGATCAGCGTCAATTGCTGGCTGTAGTGGAGCAGTTTGGGCAACCCATGCACCCACAGCAAGAACAGCGATGCACTCACTCGTAGAAACAGCAGCCCAAGCGCCTGGTTTTTAGATTCATTCATCTGCAACGTCCATAAAAGAAACCGACGTCGATTGTGTTCCCAGAACCGAGCCCGAGCTTGCAAGCCTGTGCTGACCTTATGGCAACGAGCCGGCTATGCTGGGCGCCACACAGACCACCCCGGTTGAATCAACCACCACCGGCTGCGGTCCTACTTCATACGCTCATCGCTACAGGTATCCAGAACATGACTCTGCCCCACGACATGACCCAGATTGAAATCACCACCTTCGGCGGCCCTGAGGTGCTTCAGCCCCGTCAGGTTGCAGTGCCCTCACCGGCCTCCGGCGAGATTCTGATTCAAGTGCACGCCGCCGGGGTCAATCGTCCCGATGCCCTGCAACGCGCTGGCAAGTACCCAATGAAACCCGGCATGAGCCCGATACCGGGCCTGGAAGTGGCCGGCGAAGTGGTGGCGCTGGGCGACGGCGTCAGTGAATACAGCCTGGGCGACAAGGTCTGTGCCCTGACCAATGGCGGCGGCTATGCACAGTTCTGCGCCGTACCCGCCAGCCAGGCACTGCCGGTGCCTGAAGGCATGGATTGGATTCAAGCCGCTGCCGTGCCGGAAACCTTTTTTACTGTCTGGGCCAACTTGTTCGGCCTGGGTGGCGCGCACAAAGGCCAACGCGCCTTGATCCACGGCGGCACCAGTGGCATCGGCACCACCGCGCTGATGCTCTGCCAGGAATTCGGCATCCAGGCGTTCGCCACCGCCGGCAGTGCCGAAAAATGCGCGGCGATTGCCAAACTGGGCGCCGAGCCGATCAATTACCGCGAGCAGGATTTTGCCGAGGTCATCGCCAAGAAGACCGGCGACAAAGGCGTCGATGTGATCCTCGACATCATGGGAGCCTCCTACCTGAACAACAACCTCAAGGCCCTGGGCATGGACGGGCACTTGGTGATGCTGGGCTTCCTCGGCGGCGGCAAAGCCAATGACGTCGACCTGCTGACTATCCTCGGTAAACGCGCAGTCATCACCGGCTCTTTGCTGCGCGCTCGCACCAAGGACGAGAAAGCCGCAATCGCTGAGCAGCTGCACGAATACATATGGCCAGTGCTGTCCGCCGGGCGCTGCCTGCCGATCATCGACAAAGTGTACGCATACACCGACGCCGCCCAGGCCCATGCGCGAATGGAAGGTGGCGACCATATCGGCAAGATTGTGCTGCGGGTGGCGTGATTACTCAGCGTACACCGGGTAGTCGGTATAGCCCTGCGCCGAGCCGCCGTACATTCCTTCTGCCCGCAGCGGGTTTAATGGCCAGCCGTTGAACAGTCGCTGTGGCAGGTCCGGGTTGGCAATGAACGGGCGACCGAACGCGATCAAATCCGCCAGCCCCGACTCCAGCAGCTTTGCACCACGCTCAGCGGTGTAGCGCCCGGCGTAAATGATCCGCCCGCTGAAAGTGCTGCGCACCGCCTGGCGGAAGGTTTCAGGCAGGTCAGGCGCGTTGTCCCAGTCGGCTTCGGCGATGGACACATAGGCAATGCCGGACGCCTCCAGCACCTTGATCGCCTCGATATAGGTGTGATGCGGGTCTTCCTCCACCAGGCCGATATACACGCGATCCTGGTCAGTGCCGCTGAACAACGGCGAAAAACGCACGCCAAGGCGCTCAGGCCCGACCACGGCCGTCACGGCTTCAACAATTTCGCGCAAAAAGCGCAGGCGATTGTGCAACGAGCCGCCGTATTCGTCGTCGCGCTGGTTGGCATGGGCCGAGATGAACTGGTTGACCAGGTAGCCATTGGCGGCATGGATTTCCACGCCATCGAACCCGGCGTCCAAGGCATTGCGTGCCGCCTGGGCGTAGTGCCCAACCAGTTCCTCAATCTCCAGCACGCTCAATGCACGCGGCACCGGCGGCTGTTTCAATTCACCGACGCCAGGGCCGGTTTCAATGAACGCCTTCGCTTGCAGCGCCGCAAGCGCAGACGGTGCGACGGGTGCTGCGCCATCCGGCTGCAACGCGTTATGGGACACACGGCCAACATGCCAGAGCTGCGCGAAAATCACCCCGCCATCGGCATGCACCGCCTCGGTAACTTTACGCCAGCCGTCGATCTGCGCAGGTGTGTAGATACCCGGCGTCCACGCATAGCCCTGGCCACGCGGTTCGATCTGCGTGCCTTCACTGACCATGAAACCGGCAGTGGCACGTTGACGGTAATACTCGGCCATCAGGTCGGTAGCTATGTCGCCCGGTTGCGCACTGCGTTGACGGGTCAACGGCGGCAGCACAACCCGGTTATTCAGCGTGTGATGCCCCAGTTTTACCGGGGTATTTAAAACATGCATCGTCATGAGTCACTGTCCAAATTCAGGGCGAACAAAAGCGTTGGCGGCTCTTCAGAGCCGCCAATGCCTGCAACGGTTAGTTAATTTACGCGGTGAGTTTCAGCAGGGCCTTGGCCACATCGCTGGAGCTGGCAGGGTTCTGGCCCGTCACCAGCAAGCCATCTTCAAGCACAAAGGATTGCCAGTCGGCGCCCTTCTCATACAGGCCACCGAGTGCCTTGAAATCATCTTCAATCAAAAACGGCACCACATCGGTCAGGCCCACGGCGGCTTCTTCGGAATTGGAGAAGCCCGTCACACGACGGCCCTTCACCAACGCTTCACCGTTGACCGCCTTGACGTAACGCAGCGCACCCGGCGCATGGCAGACAAAACCGATCGGCTTGCCGGCGCGCTCAAAGGCTTCGATCAACGCGACCGAGGTTTTCGATTCGGCCAGGTCCCACAGTGGCCCGTGACCGCCTGGGTAAAACACCGTGTCGAAATCGGCAGCGTTCACCGAGTCCAGCTTGACCGTGTTGGCCAGGGCCTGCTGCGCGGCCGAGTCGGCGGCAAACCGGCGGGTGTCGTCGGTTTGTGCATCCGGCTGGTCACTGACCGGGTCCAGCGGTGGCTGGCCACCGGCCGGGGATGCCAGCACCAGTTCGGCACCGGCGTCCTTGAAGGTGTAATACGGAGCGGCAAACTCTTCGAGCCAGAAGCCGGTTTTACGACCGGTATTGCCCAGCTGGTCGTGAGAGGTCAGTACCATTAATACTTTCATTTTCCAGTGCCTCGATCGATGGGTTGCAGTAGGTGTTGTGTGAGTAGCAGCGCCTCATCAAACGGCGCGGATGTTCGGGTGATCTTGCTCATGACGCTGGTCCCCAGCCACAACGCATACAGGCGCCGGGCCAGGCTTTCGGGGTGTGACTGTGCCGGCAGCGAGCCGTCTTCAACGCCGTGCTGCAAGGCTTCTGCCAGCAACGCAATGGTGCGTGCGGTGCCGCGCTGCAGGGCCAGACGCATCGGCTCTGAAAGGTCTGACACCTCGGCACCGAGTTTGACGGCAAGGCATTTGCCCGTGTCGGTGCAGCCGGTCTGGTTGTCGACCCAGGAGTGCCAATAGCGCATCAACTTGGCAAAACCTGAAAGCTCAGGCTGATTGAACAATTGCTGCATGCCTTTGATGTAGTGGTCAAAGTAGCTGTCGAGCAACACCACGCCGAAGGCATCCTTGGAATTGAAGTAGTGATAGAACGAGCCTTTGGGTACCTCGGCGGCTTGCAGTATTTCGTTCAAGCCCACCGCAGAAAATCCTTTGCGGCCGACAATCACTTGCGCCGTGTCCAGAATCACCTGCCGAGTATTTTTAGCTTCGCTGTTCATCACGCTTCCCGTCCGATTAGACCAGTCGTCTAGTTCGTTGAGGGGATGTTAGGCGCCACGCAGACCTTCAACAATGTCATATGCGCAAGGATTCCGGACATGCCACAAAGCCGGTTGCCGTTTACCCGGCACGCGCCGACAATCGCCACTCCCGCGCCCTTGGCCCGCGTTTTTTAGGAGAACAATGATGCACAGCGTTGCGCTGATGGTTTACCCGAACTTCCAATCCCTGAGCCTTAGCCTGGGCTCGGTATTTGAATGCGCGAACCTGTTGCGCGGCGAGCCGGCCTATGAGTTTCACCTGGTGTCGGAGAGCGGCGGCGCCGTGATGACCTCCCAAGGCTTTTCGGTGAACACCACGCCGATCCGCGCACAGGGTTATGACACGCTGATCGTCAGCGGCTATCTGGAATTTCGCTTGCCGCAAGCCAACCTGCTCGAACTGGTCAAGGCCGCCTCCGCCCAGTCACGGCGTGTAGCCTCATTGTGCATGGGCATTTTCGTGCTGGCCGAAGCCGGCTTACTCGACGGCAAGCGCACCACCACCCACTGGATTCACGCGCCCGCCTTTCGCAAGCGCTACCCGCACATCCAGCTGGAGGAAGATAAACTGTTTGTGGTCGACGGCCAGATCTGGACCGGCGCGGGCATGAGCGCCGGTGTCGACCTGGCACTGGCCATGGTCGAGGCCGACCTGGGCAGCGACCTGGCCCGGCGCATCGCGCGCAAACTGGTGATTGCGCAACGCCGTGGCAGTGAGCAGTCGCAGTTATCGGCCCTGCTGGAACTGGACCCCAAATCCGACCGCGTGCAGCTGGCCCTGGCCTATGCCCGCGAAAACCTGACCCACGACCTGTCGGTCGAAGCCCTGGCCGAGGTCGCCCGCCTGAGCCCGCGCCAGTTCAGCCGGGTATTTCGCGAAGAAACCGGGCAAACCCCGGCCAAGGCCATCGAATCACTGCGCGTGGAAGCGGCCCGGGCGATGATGGAAACCAGCCGCCACCCGGTCGAAGTGGTGGCCCGCGAAACCGGCTTTGGTGATCGCGAACGCATGCGCCAGGCGTTTCTGCGTGCCTTCGGGCAGCCGCCGCAGGCTATGCAGCAGGCTTTTAATGCAGGACCGCTCGGGTGATCAGGTAACTCACCAACTGCGGGTCATCCTCCAGCTCCAGGGTCTGCACCGGGCGCGGCAAATCATCCAGCACGGCGCGCCAGAACGCCTGGGACACTTCATCCTGGTCATAGAAACGCACCAACCAATCGGCCTGGCCGCTGCTCAACACCTGGGTGGCGATGGCACGGCCGATGCCTTTGCGGCGGTAGCGCTTGAGGATAAACAGGTCGGCCAGTTCCAGGGCGTCGATGCCCGGCAGTTCGCTGCCTTCGATCAGCAGGAAGCCGGCGATATAGCCGTCCACCAGCAGCAGGTTGGCGCTCCATTGCGGGTCTTGCCAGTAGCGGGTCAGGTGCTCATCGTGGATGTAGAAGCGGCCATCGGCCTCGACATCTTCCTGCTCCCAGTCCGACGACTCATAGGCGTAATACTGGTAAAGATTGCGGATCAATTCGGCCTCTTCGGGGCCGGTCTGGATCAGTTCAACGGTGGTTTCAGGCATGGGGCTCTCGGTGACAAAACGCAGGGCGCCATTGTTCACAAAACACGCGCGCAGGCCAATACATTGCCTAACCTTTCTGTTTGCTGAACCGATTGCGGATTTGCCCCGTCCAACCGAAACTCCTGAAACATTTAGAATAAACTTCGTCAGCTTCGACCTTTTCCTCAAGGACCTCTATTTTGACCAACGTCTGTTCCGCCGGCCTGGATGTGGGCTTTGCCTCCCTGGATTACCTGCAGATTTTTATCCTGGGGGTGATCCAGGGCATTACCGAGTTGCTGCCGGTGTCGTCCACCGCCCACATGCGTGTGGTGCCGGCCCTGCTCGGCTGGCAAGACCCCGGCTCGGCGTTTTCGGCGGCGATGCAGTTGGCGGCGCTGGCGGCGGTGGTCAGTTATTTCTGGCGCGATGTGCGCCAGGTCACCACGGGCAGCATCGGTGCGGTACGCCGGGGCGACTACAACGACCCGTGGTTCAAGCTGGCGGTGGCGATTGTGCTGGCGACCATCCCTATCTGCATTGCCGGTTTGGCCTTGTCCTCGACCCTCAACAGCTGCAACTCGCCGTTGCGCGGCCTGATGGTCATCGGTATTTCCTGTGTGGTGATGGCGGTATTGCTGGCGGTGGCCGAAGTGCGTGCACGCCACACCCGAGACATGGGCCAAATGCGCCTGCGCGATGCGCTGATTGTCGGGGTTGCACAGATTGGCGCGTTGATTCCCGGCGTCTCGCGTTCAGGCTCGACACTGACCGCTGCGCTGTTCCTCAACTTCAAGCGTGAAGAAGCCGCGCGCTTTTCGTTCCTGCTGGGCCTGCCGGCGATCGCGCTGGCCGGTTTGAAAGAACTGTGGGTGCTGCTGCACGCCGACATGCCGGCCCACGCCTGGCCACATTTGCTCTTTGGCCTGGTGGTAGCAAGTATCTCGGCGTTCTTCGCGATCTGGGGCCTGATGAAGTTCCTGGAGCGGTTCTCCACCTGGCCGTTTGTGATTTATCGCGCGCTGCTGGGGATCTTCCTGATTGTGGCGGTCAGCACCGGGTTGCTCAGTTAAGATCCCGGTTGACGCTCGGCCAGCTCTTCAAGCAAATCGGCCGAGGGCACAAAAAACAGGCCGCCGGTCACGGCGGTACTGAAGTCCAGCAAGCGGTCGTAGTTGCCGACCGGGCGGCCGACGAACATGTTTTCCAGCATCAATTCCAGGGGCTGCGGCGAGCGGGCGTAGCCGATAAAGTAGGTGCCGAATTCGCCGGCGCCCGGGCGGCCAAAGGGCATGTTGTCGCGCAGGATTTTCACTTCTTCGCCATCGGCGTCGGTGATCACGGTCAAGGCGCTGTGGGAGTTGCTCGGCTTGGTCTCTTCATCCAGTTCGATATCGGCCAGTTTGGTACGCCCGATCACCTTCTCCTGCGCTTCCACCGTCAGCTCGTTCCAGGCGCTCATGTTGTGCAGGTACTTCTGCACCAACACGTAGCTGCCACCTTCAAATTCCGCGTCTTCATCGCCGACGATGGTAAAGCCGACCGCCTTGCGCCCTACCGGGTTCTCGGTGCCGTCGACAAACCCGATGATGCTGCGCATATCGAAGTAACGGAAACCCTGGACCTCATCCACCACCTTGACGCTGTCGCCCAAGGCCACCATCAGTTGCGTGGCCAGCTCAAAGCACAGGTCCATCTGCTCGGCGCGGATATGCAGCAGGATATCGCCGGGCGTCGACGGCGCCATGCGCCCTGGCACGCCGAACTCGCGAAACGGGTGCAAGGCCGCCGGGCGTGGCCCGCCGAACAGCCGGCTCCAGGCAACCGAGCCGAACCCGCAGACACACGTCAGGTTGCCCGCCGGCACGCGCTTGCCCACCGAACGCACCAGCCCGGCGATGTCGCCGCACCAGGCGCGCACCTGGTCTTCACTGCCGGGTGCGACGGTTGCCACCATGAAGATCGCGCTGCTGGTGATGGGATGGCAGACGGACTGCGGCTCAAGAGGTGGCTGAACAGGGCAAGTCTTCATGATGAAAGTCCACAGGCTAAGGGCGGTTTTAACCCGCGCAGATTAGCAGATCATCACTGGCAGCTCTCCCACACCTGGCGAATCAGGGTTTTCAACTTCAGCGCCTCGGCCCAGCGGTCACTGATTTCACCGCCGTTTGCATCGGTGATTGCATAGGGCGGCGGGCCCAGTTCACAGGTGAATGACAGGCTATCAGGCGTGTCAGGCCGGGCCAGCCAGTCTTGGATACCGTAGCGCCACCAGCCGGTAAAGCGCTCGACCCAGGCCTGGTGCTGAGGGAAATCCACAGAGACCTGCACCTGCTCACTGCTGGCCACCCGGCCATGAAAGCCCCAGCTGTGGCGCAATATCGTACGTATCTGTTCGTCGTCCTCAGCCGCGCCAGGCTCCGGCAACTCCCGGCCGACGACGTAATGGGACAGGTCGGCCAGCAGTTTCAGGTCGGGCATTTGTGCGAGCAGGTCGAGGGTGAACAGCAGGTCGCTGGTAAGGCGGTAGCGATGGGTTTCCAGCAGGATCGGAAAGTCCACCTGTTCGGCCAGACGCTGCCAGCCTTCGACCAACCCGGCCGCCTCGCCCAGCGTGCGCGGGCGCACATCGGCCTGCAGGGTGAGGTGGTGGCAGCCATAGCGGCTGATCACATCCAGCGCGGCGGCCAGGTCATCCACCGATTGCGGGAACAATTGACCTTCGATCTGCAAGCCCCTGGCGCTGGCAGCAGCGTGCAGGCGCGCGACCTCGGCGGGTTTCCAGTAATGGTCGGTGATGCCGTCGAAGCCGGCGGCGGCGATGCGATCGAGCTGGGCTTCCAGCGGCCCGGGCTCGGTCTGCATGGCCCAGAGGGATTGGAACACCAGAAATTCGCGCATATCAGCCTCGCAGCACGTGTTTTAGGGAAACGTCCGGGTTGGCCAGGTCGGCCGTATTGAGTGCAATGCGCGCGTTGATCAAGCGTTCGCACAGCTTGATGTCCTTGGCCACGCCATTGCCCAGCGCCCAGCCGCAAGCGCCTTGCAAATGCCCGTCGGTATCCAGGTGGAACAACAGCAAACCGCCGCCCGGCAGTGCCCGGCTGACCGTCAGCGGGGTCATCACGCCGACGGTCTGCAAGCCCCAGTCGTACTGATCGGACCAGAAGCCCGGCAGCGCCTCGAACGGCAACTCACGCCCGAGCATATTCAGCGCGGCGTGGCGGCCTTGGGCTTCGGCATTGCGCCAGGTCTCCTGACGTTGATACAGGCCACCCAGGCGAAACTCACACACATCGCCGGCCGCATAAATGTTCGGCGCACTGGTGCGCAGCTGCGCATCGACGCGAATGCCCTGCCCTACGTCCAGCCCCGCTGCTGCGGCCAGTTCCAGATTGGGTTGCATGCCAATGCCGACCACCACCCGATCGCACGGCAAGCGTTGCCCATCGACCAGTTGCACCGCGTCGGCGTCGATGGATTCCAGCGCCACGTTCAGATGAACCGCGACGCCTTGCTGGCGATGCACATCCAGCAGGGCTTGGCTGATCACCGCCGGCAACACTCGGCCCGCCAAGCGTGGGCCTGCTTCAAGCACCGTTACCTGGCAGCCCAGGCCGCGCGCGGTCGCCGCCACTTCCAGGCCGATAAAACCACCGCCGACCACCACCAGCCGCGTGCCGGGGCGCAAGGCGTCGCGCAGGGCCAGCGCCTCATCATGAGTGCGCAGGTAAAGCACGTTCGCCTGCTCCACAGGCCAGCGTCGCGCCCGGCCGCCGGTGGCCAGCAGCAAACCGGCAAAATCCAGCCATTGGCCGTCGGCCAGTTGCAGCCGCTGCTGATGCGGCTCCAGGCGCGTGACCGGGTTGCCGGCAATATGTTCGATGCCCAGCGCGGCCATGCGCTGGCTGTCACACAGGCTGCAACCTGCCAGGTCCGTGCTGCCTTGCAGCAAGCCCTTGGACAACGGCGGGCGTTCGTAGGGCAAGTGCGCTTCATCGCCGATCAGGATCAGGCGCCCGGTGTAGCCTTCTTCGCGCAAGGTCAGCGCCGCACGGCCACCGGCATGGCCGGCGCCGACGATGATCAGGGGTGCGTTCATGCTCACGCCGTCACGGCGAGTAAAACCCGCCCCGCTTCGACCCGCACCGGGTAGGTTTTGAGGTTGACGCACACCGGCGCGCCGAGGGCCTTGCCGGAGCGGTAATCAAAGCGCCCGTTGTGCTTGGGGCACTCGATCACGTGGTCCATCACCAGGCCGTCGGCCAAGTGGATTTTCTCGTGGGTACACAGCCCGGCAGTGGCAAAAAATTCATTCTCGGCCGAGCGGTACACCGCGTAAGTGTGCGGCCCATGGTCGAAGCGCAGCACGTCTTCTTCGTCAATTTCGCCCACGGCGCAGACGTCGATCCATTGATCGTTCATGGCGTTTTCTCTTATTGGGTGGGGTGAAACTCAGCCAGCAGTGGCTTCGGCATTGACCGGGGCATGGGCAGTGGGGTCTGTGCGATGGCGCACGGGGCGCTGCACGAAATAGCTCGGGTCGCTGCGCTGCTTCCAGATCGTCGGCAGGATTTCCTTGTACGCCTCAAGAATATTCGCGTACGGCGGCGGGCAGTCGCTGCGGATCTCTTCGTGCAGTTGCGCCAACGCGTGGTACGGCACCATCGGGTACATGTGGTGTTCGAGGTGGTAGTTCATGTCCATGTAGATAAAGCGCAGCACGCGATTCATGTAGATGGTGCGGCAGTTGCTGCGGTGGTCCAGCACATCTTCGGCCAGGCCCACGTGCTGGGTGAGGCCGAACAGGTAGCCGAGCCAGGCGCCATACAGGCTCGGCAGGCCGACCAGCATCAGTGGCAGCCAGCTGTGCAGGTACAACGCGGTGCCGACCACCAGCGCATAAATGCCGACCCAGATCCGCGCGGCACGGAACACCTTGGGCCATTCGGACTCGGGGATGAAGTCCTGCTCTTGGGCGCTCATCTTGCCGAGCGCATGGCGCGCTACGCCGCTGAAAGTTTTCCAGGCCAGCGGCAGGTTGAACAGGCTCAGGCCCATCATCAACAGGCTTGGCGGGCGCGGCTCGACGATTTCCGGGTCACGCCCGACCACGATGGTGTCGGTGTGGTGCCGCGCATGGCTCCAGCGCCACACATGCGGCTCGAAGATGCACATGAAACTTGCCACCTGGTACAGCCCATCATTCATCCAGCGGGTTTTGAAGGCAGTGCCGTGGCCGGTCTCATGCCAGCGCGGGTTGGACGCGGTGCCGTAGAGCACGCCGTAAGCCATAAAGAACGGCACGCACGCCCACGAGCCCCAGAACCAGTAGCCGCCAAACCCCGTGACCAGCAGCGCCGACACCCACAGGGCCGTGTCGAGCAACGCCGGGCCGTCGCGGCGCTGCATCAGTTCTTTCATGCGTTTACGCGAGATCGGCGATTGATACCAACTGGCCGAGACCAGGCCCTTCTCTGCGGCGCGGGCAGCTTCCGGACCGGTGAGGCTGTAGTCGCGCCGGGCGCGGTGAGGCGTGTGTTCAGGCATTGTTATTGTTCTCCGCAAGCGTTGGGTAACAGGTGCTTTGCGAACAAACCATAGAGCGCAGATAAATCCGCCTCAAGGCCTTGAATCCATTCCCTATCAAGCTATCATCCAGGCCCAGCGGGGCTTGATAGTTTTCTATCAAGACGCTTGAGAGGCCTGTCATGAACAATAATAAACGCCCGACCATCGCCACCGTGGCCGCCCAGGCGGGCTTGAGTGTGGCCACCGTCGACCGCGTACTCAACGCCCGAGCGCCGGTGAATCCGCAGACCGCCGAGCAGGTGTTCCAGGCCGCCGAAGCCGTGGGTTATTTTGCTGCACGGCTGATTGGCCAGCGCATTCGCGAACGGCGCCCCACTTATCGCTTCGGCATCCTGCTGCTGGGCACCGCCCAAGCGTTTTACGCCAACCTGGCGCAGTCGATCAGCGCGGCCGCGCAGCATCACGCTACAGCCAACCTGACCTGCCAGTTCGACTACATTCTCGACCGCACGCCCAGCGCCATCGCCGCACAGATCGAGCAATTGGCCGTGCAATGCGACGCCCTTGCGGTGGTCAGCTTTGCCCATCCGTTGATCAACGCCACACTGGCGCAAGTGCGCGAAGCCGGCGTGCCGGTGGTTGCGCTGCTCTCGGATATCCACGAACACGCCTTGGAGCCTTATGTGGGCCAGGACAACCCTGTGGTCGGGCGCACCATGGGCTGGCTGCTGGCGCGCACCTGCGGCGCACGCAAAGGCAGCGTCGGCATTCTGTTGGGCGGCCATCGTTTTCTCGGCCACCAGGCACGGGTTGAAGGCTTGCACAGTTACCTGGCCGAACATGCGCCGGGGCTCAAGCCGCTGGAACCGCTGATCAACCTGGACAACAGCGACATCACTGAAGAAGCCACCCTCGACCTGCTCACCCGCCACACCGACTTGCGCGGCCTGTGCGTGGTGGGCGGCGGCGGTGACGGCGTGATCAATGCCCTGGCGCAACTGCCCAAGCGGCCGGCGCTGTGCTGCATTTTGCAGGAGTCCACCGCGTTGTCACGTGAGGCGCTGAGCCGGGGTTTGATTGATGTGGTGATGGACTCACAGCCACGGCAGACGGCGACCGCGCTGATAGAACTACTGGTGGAGTTGCAGGCCACCGAGGCCTTCGACCCACTGCGGCACAGAGTGCACATCCCACCGCAGATCGTGACCTCGGAAAACCTGTCCAACTGATACACAAAGATCCCACATTTTTTAGCGGATTTCAGTCCAGATCGGTGGCGTCGTGGCGCTCAGCCAGTTGCTCTTCAGGTGCGCCGGACACCCGGTTCACCCGCCGCCCACGCTGCACCGCCGGCCGTGCTTCAATCGCCTCGGCCCAGCGCAGCACGTGTTTGTACTCGTGCACCGACAAGAACTCGGCTGAGGCCCCATACAAACGGCCTTTGACCAAGCCGCCATACCAGGGCCAGATCGCGATATCGGCAATGGTGTACTCATCGCCGGCAATGTACTCACTCACCGCCAGGCGCTGGTCGAGTACGTCCAGTTGACGCTTGGTTTCCATCGCGAAGCGGTTGATCGGGTATTCCATCTTGCTCGGCGCGTAGGCGTAAAAATGCCCGAAGCCGCCGCCCAGGTACGGTGCGCTGCCCATCTGCCAGAACAGCCACGACAAACACTCGGCACGCGCAGCAGGCTCGGTGGGGAAGAACGCGCCGAACTTCTCGGCCAGGTATTGCAGGATCGCCCCGGACTCGAACACGCGAATCGGTGTATCGCCACTGTGGTCCATCAACGCCGGAATTTTGGAGTTCGGGTTGACCGCCACAAAGCCGCTGCCGAATTGGTCGCCATCGCCGATCTTGATCAGCCAGGCGTCATATTCCGCGCCGGTGTGCCCCAGGGCCAGCAGTTCTTCGAGCAGGATGGTGACCTTCTGCCCATTCGGTGTGGCCAGGGAATACAGCTGCAACGGGTGCTTGCCGACCGGCAGTGCTTTCTCATGGGTCGCACCGGCAATGGGCCGGTTGATGCTGGCGAAAGTGCCGCCACTTTCGGTGTCCCAGGTCCACACCTTCGGGGGTAGGTAGTCGGTCATGCTCACTTCTCCTTGATTTGAGTACTGTTCGATGCAGCCAGTTGGGCCACGTTCCATCCGCCGCCCAGCGCCTTGATCAGGCCCACATTAGCGCTTAATTGCTGGGTTTGCAGTTGCAGCACACTGCGCTTGGCTTCCAGCGCCGCCACTTGGGCGGTCACCACATCCAGATAGGCCACGGCGCCCTGGCGATAACGCGAGGTCGACAGGTCTTCGGCGTATTGCGCGGCGGCGGCCGCGTCACGCTGGTCATCCAGGGCACTGCCCAGGCCCGCGATCTGCGACAGGTTGTCTTCCACTTGCTCGAAAGCGCCCAGCACCACGCCACGGTATTTGGCCGCGGCTTCGTCGGTGGCGGCCTTGGCAATATCCACCTGGGCCTGGCGCGCGCCGCCATCAAAGAGCGTGCCGACCAGCGACGGGCCGATGGCCCAGAACAGGTTCGGTGCGCTGAGCAAACGCGCAAACTCATCACTTTGATAACCGCCCTGGGCGCTCAAGGTGATCTGCGGAAACCACGCGGCCCTGGCCACGCCGATACGCGCATTGGCCGACGCGATGCGACGCTCGGCAGCGGCAATATCCGGGCGGCGTTGCAGCAGGCTCGACGGCACGCCGGCGGGCACGTTGGGCAAGGCAATCGGCGCCACACTGACGGCGACGGTATAGGTTGATGCCGACTCACCCAGCATCGCCGCAATCGAATGCTCCAGCACAGCCCGTTGTACCAGGCTCTGTTTGAGTTGCGACTTGACCGTCGACAACTGCGTGCGCGCCCGCGCCACGTCCAGCCCGGAGACAATGCCGCCGCCGTGCAAACCTTCGGTCAGGCTCAGGGCTTTGGTGTAGGCATCTCGGGTTTGCTCCAGCAACTGGTTTTGCCAGTCGATGCCACGCAAGCGCATGTAGCTGTCAGCCAATTGCGCTTGCAGGCTCAGGCGTACCGACGCCAGATCGGCCCTGGCCGCCTGGGAATCGCTGGTGCCGGCCGCAACCGTGTCGCGCACGCGGCCCCACAGGTCGACTTCATAGTCCACCTCAAGCCCCAGGGTGGCGGAGTTGTAGACGTCCGGCGAGGTGGCCGAGCGCAGCGGTCTGGTGTCCGACTGGCGAATACGCTGGCCGCTGCCGATGGCCGAGAGCTTGGGGAACAACCCCGAACGGTCCTGGGCCAGGAAGCCCTGGGCCTGCTGATAATGCGCGAGGGCCGCGCTCAGGTCCGGGTTGTTGTTGAGCAACTGCTGCTGCATCGCGTCCAGCTGCGGGTCGTTGTAGATGCGCCACCAGCCGTCACGGTTGGCCTGGTCGTTGGGCGCACCGACGGTCCACGGGCCTTGGGTGTGAAACTGCGCGGCAATGGGGGGTTGCGGCACTTCAAGCGGCGGCGCCAACGAGCAGGCGCTCAGGCTCAAGGTGACGAACAGGCCCGGCAGGGTGCGCTTAGCCATGGGGTTTGGCCTCGGCGGAAGCGGCTGCCAACTGCACCGAGTCATCATCGGCCAGGCCATCCGGCGGCGTATCGATCACGCGGTCGGCCGCTTGCAGGCCGCTGGCGATCTCCACGCTGTCGCCAAAGTCACGGGCGATGGTGACGGTCTTGAAGTGCACATGGTCCTGGCTGTCGAGGGTGGCGACGCGCATACCTTTGTCATCGAACACCAGGGCACTGGACGGTACGCGCAGCACGTCGGCCTGCACCGGCAAATCAAACTGCACGCTGGTGTAGCCACCGGGCAGCAGGCGGCCGCCGGGGTTGTCCACCAGCAGTTGCACCAAGGTGCTGCCGGACGCGGCGTTGACCGCATCGGCAGTGGCGATCACCTTGCCGGTAAAGGTTTCGCCGCGATACTCCGGCACGCTCAGGCGCGCCGTGGTGCCTTCGCGAATCTGTGGCGAGAAGGTCTGCGGCACCTGCACATACACGCGCAGGCGGCTGACGTCAGCCACCGCAAACAGCTCTTTGCCGGCGGTGCCCCCGGCGCTGATCAACGCGCCCACGTCGGTGCTGCGCGCGGTGACCACACCGGCAAACGGTGCGACCAGATGCTGGAAGCCCTTGGTCGCCACCAACTGCTCGACATTGGCTTTGGCCGCCGTCACCTTGGCCTGCTTGGCGGTCAAGTCGCCGGTGCGCTCGTCGACGTCCTGACGCGACACCGAGTCGGTCGCCAGCATCGCCTGCCAGCGCTTGGCGGTGGTTGCGGCCAGGTGCTCATCGGCCTGGGCCGATGCCAAAGTGGCGCGGGCCTGCAGCAGTTGCTGGTCGAGTTCCGGGGTGTCGATTTCGGCCAATACCTGGCCAGCTTTGACACGGGTGCCGATGTCGACATTCCAGGATTTCAGGTAGCCATTGACCCGCGCAAAAATCGACGCCCGCGAATAAGCCTCCATGCGCCCCGGCAAGTTGAGGACCGGGCCTTGCGCTTGCACCACCGGCTTGACCAGGTTGACGCTGGGCAGTGCCTGGGCATCGGTCCAGGTCTTGAGATCACGGGATTCACTGGCGCGCACACTCAGGCCGACACCGACGATGACCACCACCGTCACCCCGCCTACGATCAGCCACAGCAGGCCACGGGACGGCTTTTTTTGAGAACTGGAAACGGACATGTCAAACCCCTTGGGAAACGGTAGTCGCCAGCGTGGCGTGTTGGCGACGCCCGTGGACCAGACTGAAAATCAACGGCACCAGAATCAATGTGGCGATGGTGGCAAACGCCAGCCCGCCGATCACCGCACGGCCGAGCGGCGCGTTCTGCTCGCCGCCCTCGCCCAGGCCCAGCGCCATGGGCGCCATGCCGATGATCATCGAGATGGCGGTCATCAACACCGGCCGCAGCCGCGTGAAACCGGCCTCCAACGCGGCCTGCACAGCATCGCCATGCACGGCCAGACGCTCACGGCAGAAGCTCACCACCAGGATGGCGTTGGCGGTGGCCACGCCCATGCACATGATCGCTCCCGTCAAGGCGGGCACCGACAGCGGCGTATGCGTAACAAACAGCATCCACACAATGCCCGCCAATGCCGCCGGCAATGCGGTGATGATCACAAACGGGTCGGCCCAGGACTGGAAGTTGACCACGATCAGCAAATAGATCAGCACCACCGCGCCCAACAGGCCGAACAGCAAGCCACTGAAGGCCGCGTTCATGGTCTGCACCTGGCCCTGCAAAATCACCTTGGAGCCGGTCGGCACTTCACCGGCGTGGGCCGCGATGATCTTCTGGATATCGGCGGCGACGCCCCCCAGGTCACGGTCCTGGATCGCGGTCAGCACCTCAACCACCGGCTGGATATCCGACTGGCTGAACACCAAACTGCTGTGGCTGCGCTGGATATTCGCCAGGCCGCCCAAGGTCTGGTCGGTGGCCGCGCCATTGCTGCCGCTCAGCGGCAAGTTGTGCAGTGCGGCCAGGCTTTCCAGATTGTATTGCGGGGTTTGCATCACGATCGGGTAGGAAATGCCGTTGGCCGGGTTCAACCAGAACGTCGGCGCCACCTGGCTGGAACCGGCAAGGTTGACCACCAGGCTGTTGGTCACATCCCGTTCGGTGAGGCCGACCAACTGCGCACGGGTGCGGTCCACGTCGATATTGAACGTCGGCAATTGCCGCGACTGCTGGATGCGCGCATCCACCACCCCCGGCACCCGGCGAATATCACGCAGCAGCGCGCTGGCATAGGTGAAGTTGCCCGCCAGGTTATTGCCGGTGATTTGCAGGTCGATCGGTGCCGAAGAACCGAAATTGAGGATCTGCCCGACAATGTCCGAGGCCGGGAACGAGAACACCGCGCTCGGGAATTCCCGTGGCAGGGTTTCGCGCAATTGGCGCATGTACTCGGCGGTCGGGCGATGGCCTTCGTTAAGGCTGATCTGGATATCGGCGTCCTGGGAACCCACGGTGCCGGTGTTGTTGTACACCACGTTGATACCGCTGATGGACAGGCCGATGTTGTCGACCAAGGCTTTGAGTTCCTCGGCCGGGACGTTGCGGCGGATCGCGTTTTCGATGTCGGCGATCAGGTGCGCATTACTCTCCACCCGTGTGCCCACCGGAGCGCGGACGTGCAACAGGATCAGCCCGGAATCGACTTCGGGGAAGAAGTTGCGGCCCAGGAACGGCACCAGTGCAAACGACACGGCGACAAACGCCAGCAGGCCGATCACCACCGCGCGACGATGGTGCAAGGCGCCGTGCAACACGCTGCGGTAACGCTCGCGAAAGGCCTCAAAACGCTTCTCGAAACCGCGCTGAAAAGTCACCAGCGGGTTGCGCGACGGTGCATACCCGTCGTCGCCGTGTACATGCGGCTTGAGCAGGTAGTTGGCCAGTGTCGGCACCAGCGTGCGCGACAGCAGGAACGAGGCGATCATGGCAAAGATCACCGCTTCGGCCATCGGCACGAACAGGAAACGCGCCACACCATCAAGGAAGAACATCGGCACAAACACGATGCAGATACACAGCAGCGAGACAAACGCCGGCGTCACGATCTGCGCCGCACCGTCGAGGATCGCCGTCTGCACCGGCTTGCCCTGCTCCAGGTGCCAGTTGATGTTCTCGATGGTCACCGTGGCATCGTCCACCAGGATGCCCACGGCCAGCGCCAGGCCGCCGAGGGTCATGATATTCAGGGTTTCACCCAGGGCCGACAGCGTGGCAATCGAGGCCAGGATCGCCAGCGGAATCGAGGTGGCGATGATCACCGTCGAACGCCAACTGCCGAGGAACAGCAGGATCATCAGACTGGTCAGCGCCGCCGCGATCAAGCCTTCACGGGCCACGCCGCTGATGGCCGAGCGCACGAACAGCGACTGGTCACCGATCAGGTCGATATTCAGATTGGGCGGCAACGCAGCCTTATTGTCGGCAAGTTTTTCCTTGATCCCGGCGATCACGCCCAAGGTCGATGCCGAACCGGTCTTGAGCACCGGCAGCAGCACCGAGCGGTTGCCGTTCACATGCACGATGTTGGTTTGCGGCGGGTTGCCGTCACGCACGGTGGCCACGTCACGGATCAGCACGGTGGTACCGTCGGCGGTCTTGATCGGCAGGTTTTCCAGGTCATGGAAGTCCGACGGCGAGTTGTTCAGTTGCAGGTTGAATTCGTAGCTGCCGATTTTCTGGGTGCCCACCGGCGTAATCAGGTTCTGCGTGGCCAGGGCGGTGGCGACGTCCTGCGCCGACAGGCCACGGGCTTGCATGCGCGCCGAATCGAGGTCGATCTGCACCTGCCGGCTCTTGCCGCCAAACGGGTATGGCAGGGCCGCGCCGGGCACGCTGGTGAGCATCAGGCGCACCTGGTTCAGGCCGATATCGCCCAGGCGCTGTTCGCTCAGGCCCGACCCGGATAAAGCCAGCTGCACGATCGGCACGGTGGAGGCGCTGTAGTTGAGCACCAGCGGCGGCACGGTGCTGGGCGGCAATTGCCGCAGGATCGCCTGGGACACCGACGTCACCTGGGCGTTGGCGGTACTGATGTTGACGCCGGGCTGGAAGAAGATCTTCACAATCCCGTAGCCGTTCATCGACTGCGCTTCGATATGGCGAATGTCGTTCACGGTGGTGGTCAGCACCCGCTCGAATGGCGAGGTGATGCGCCCCGCCATCTGGTCCGGCGGCAAACCGGTGTACTGCCAGATCACCGCAATCACCGGAATGCGGATTTCCGGGAAGATGTCGGTCGGCGTGCGCCAGGCCGCCAGCGGCCCGACGATCAGGATGAAAATAGCCAATACCACAAAGGTATAGGGGCGCAGCAAGGCGATGCGCACGAGGTTGAGCATAGGAAGTGATCCAGACAGGAGATTGGTCGGTCAAGCAGGCTTCGCCATGCCGTTTTCCCGCCTCGCCCCACGCACGTCCTGGGGGTTTTGTAACGACATCCAGGTCACAAAGAGGCATATGCCACGATATCGAACTTAGTGGCATACGCAACTAATTTGTTTCAAGCTGTCTCAGTTTTCATCTGGAGCGTCAGTTCGGTCCGAAAGACCTTGTCCTGACAGGTCGCGCAGGCATAATCAGCCGCGTCGTGTTTTGTATCAGAGAGTATCTGCCCTTGAAATCTGCCCCGCCTTGCTCCGAGAGCCCCAGCACCTGCGTCAACGGTGCCGTGCGCCGCACCTCGCGCCGCCTGGGCCAGATCTATGACGAGGCGTTCGCGCCCTGCGGGCTCAAAGCCACGCAATACGCGCTGCTCAACCGCATCGCCAAGGCCGGCACGCCGAAGATGGGCGAACTGGCACAAACCCTGGTGATGGACTTGTCCGCGCTCGGCCACACGCTCAAACCACTGGTACGTGACGGCCTGGTGGAGCTGCGCGTGGACGAACTCGACCGGCGTACCCGGCGCGTATTACTGACCGAACACGGCAAGCGCACCCACCAGGCGGCCAAGCGTATTTCCACGCAAATGGCCGAACGTTTCGATCAGGCATTCGGCCGTGAAGCCGCGGCGCAACTGCGCCAGACCCTGGACTTTATCGCCTCCGACGAATTTGCCCGCACCCTGTTGGCCAAGGACGCCTAAGCGACCCACCCTGACAGTGAAAGTACGCCATTGGCCCGCAGCTTTACCCAATGGTTGCTGATGCGTTTGCAGGTAGACCCGACATGAGCGACAGCCTCAAAGACATCCTCACCGAGCACTTGAATGTGGTGTTCTGCGGCATTAACCCCGGCAAAGGCTCCGCCGCCCTCGGGCTGCACTTCGCCAACCGCAGCAACCGCTTCTGGCGTACGTTGCACCTGGCCGGTTTTACGCCCCATGAGATCCGCCCCGAAGCGGGGCGCAGCTTGCTCGACTACCACTGCGGCCTGACCACCCTGGTGGAGCGCCCGACGGCGAGCGCGGGGGAATTGGCGCGGCATGAATTCAACGACGCAGCCGTAGCGTTCGAGCAGAAAATCCGCCGCTGCCAGCCACGCTTCGTAGCCTTTCTGGGCAAGGTCGGTTATAGCGCCGTGTCCGGCCAACGCGAGGTTGCCTGGGGGTTGCAGCCGCCGTTATTGGGCGGCGCAGCGGTATGGGTGCTGCCCAACCCCAGCGGGCGCAATTTGGCGTTCAACCTGGAGCAGTTGGTGCAGGCCTATCAGCAACTGCGCGAAACCATTGCACAGAGCGATCCAGTGCCCTTAATCTCCTGATCGAATCACCTGAAAGCAATTACTTGAAAGCAACGGAGGCTTCATGAAACTGGTCGGCATGCTGGACTCGCCTTACGTACGCCGCGTGGCAATTTCCCTGGACCTGTACGGCGTGGCGTTTGAACATCAGTCGGTGTCGGTGTTCGGCACCTTTGAGCAGTTCCACGCGATCAACCCGGTGGTCAAGGCACCGACCCTGGTGCTGGACGACGGCACCGTGCTGATGGACTCCAGCCTGATCCTGGACTATTTCGAAGCCCAGGCCCCCATCGACAAGAAGCTGCTGGCGCAAGCGCCTGGCGCCCGCGCCCACGAACTGCACCTGCTTGGGCTGGCCCTGGCGGCCTGCGAGAAAACCGTGCAGATCGTGTATGAGGACAATCTGCGCCCGGCAGAAAAACGCCATGAGCCGTGGGTAGACCGCGTGACCGGGCAACTGTTGGCCGCCTATTCGCTGCTGGAAAAGCACCTTGCCCAATCCACCGACGCGCCGCTGACCCAGGCGGCGCTGACCGCGGCAGTCGCGTGGTCGTTCACCCAACTCAAACTGCCGTCGGTGCTCGACCCCAAGGCATTCCCTAACCTGCAACGTCACGCCGACCGGCTGGAACAGCACCCGGCGTTCAAGCGCTACCCCGTCGAATAGCAGGCCTAGACCCAGCCGCCATCCACAATAAAGTTCTGCGCCGAACACATCGCCGAGGCATCGGAGGCGAGAAACAACGCCATATTGGCGATGTGTCCCGGCAGCACGCTGCCGGGCAGGCACTGGCTGCGGCTGATCAGCTCCTTGGCCGCATCATCGACCCACATTGCCAGTTGTTTGTCGGTCATGACCCAGCCGGGCACCAGGGTGTTCACGCGGATATGGCTGGGCCCCAACTCACGTGCCAGTGCGCGGGTCATGCCATGGGCCGCCGCCTTGCTGGCGGCGTACACCGGGTAGCCGGCAGACGCCATCATCCACCCCACCGAGCCCAGGTTGATGATCGCCCCGCCACCGGCGCGTTTCATCATCGGCACCACGGCCTTGGCAGCAAAGAATGCGTGCTTGAGGTTGACCGCGATCAGCCTGTCGAACATCGCCGAATCGACTTCCTCCAGGGTGTGACGCAGGTCGTTGGCCGCGTTATTGACCAATACGGTGATCGGCCCCAGCGAGTGCTCAAAGCGCTCGATCGCCGCCTTGTAGGCGATTTCATCGGTAATGTCGCAGCACACGAACTCTACGTTGTAGCCCTGGGAATGCAGCAGCGCGGCCAGCCGCTCGCCCTGGCTTTGCGCCCGGTCCACAAAACCCACCTTGGCGCCCTGGGCGGCGAACGCGCGTACCAGGAATTCGCCGATGCCTGAGGCACCACCGGAAACCAGAACGGTCTTACCCTCAAGGTCGGGGTAAACAGCCTGCTGAGTGGTCATATAAAGGTTGCCTCACTTAATTAGTCTTATTTTATTTTGCAAACAGGCCGTAAAAGGCTATAAATCTGCTGCTGCAACGACAAAATATCGCACATTAGTAGAACTATTCCACTGAAAACAACAAAAGGAAGTTCGACCATGAAGCACCCTCGTCACCTGCTTTCCGGCCTCGCCTTGTCCATGCTGATCGCCAGCGGCGGCGCCCAGGCTGCGGGCCTAACCAGCGAGCATAAACCCTTCGGTAAAACCAACGACGGCACCGCCGTCGAGCAGTACATCTTGCGCAACAGCCACGGCATGCAAGCCACGGTGATCACCTACGGCGGCGTGTTGCAGTCACTCAAAGTGCCGGATAAAAACGGCAAGATCGATGACGTGGTGCTGGGTTTTGATGACGTGCAGGGTTATCAGAGCGGCACGGCGTTTTTTGGCGCGACCATCGGGCGCTTCGGCAACCGCCTGGCGGGCGGTGCGTTTGAACTTGATGGCCAACGCTATCAGGTACCGCTCAACGACGGCCCCAATTCGCTGCACGGCGGTGCCCAGGGGTTCGACAAACACGTTTGGCAAGCCGAACCCGTCAAGGGCAAGGACTCGGTCGGCGTCAAGCTCAGCTACCTGTCCAAGGACGGTGAAATGGGTTTTCCCGGCAACCTGAAGACCGAGGTCACCTACAGCCTCAACGATCACAACGAACTGCATATCGACTACAAGGCCAGCACCGACAAACCCACGGTGCTCAACCTCACCAACCACAGCTATTTCAACCTGGCCGGCGCGGGCAACGGCGACATTCTCAAGCAGGTCGCGACCTTGCATGCCAGCCATTACACCCCGGTGAATGCCACCCTGATTCCGACCGGCGAGCTGGCACCGGTCAAGGGCACGCCGATGGACTTTCTCAAGCCCACGCCAATCGGCCAGCATCTCAAGGACGAACATCCGCAGCTCAAATTTGCCGAGCCGAAACAAGGTGGGTTTGACTTCAACTGGGCGCTCGACACCCAGGGCGATATCAAGCAACTCGCCGCCGAAGTACACGACCCTGCGTCTGGCCGGCGTTTGAAGCTCTACACCAGCGAGCCTGGGGTGCAGTTCTACACCAGCAACTTCCTCGACGGCACGGTCAAGGGCAAAGGTGGCAAGACGTATCAGCACTGGAGTGCCTTTACCCTCGAAACTCAGCACTTTCCCGATGCGCCCAACCAGCCCAAGTTTGCTTCGACTCGGTTGAATCCGGGGCAGACCTATAGCCAGAACACTGTGTTCAAGTTCTCTGCTGACTGAGTGTTGGCGCCGGGCTTGCCCTCGCTACAGGCACGTCGGTTTTTCCTTGTGACCGGAGGGATGCCGAGGTCTTGGGTTGTGGCGGGGTTGCTGAGTACATATCCGTTGCTGCGGTAACGGCTTCTATTGGTTCCGCTCTTACAGCGGGTCACTTTTGCAAGGACGCAAACGTAACCAAAAGGTCCTCGCCCCAACACTCGGTGCCTCGCTGTGGCTCGGCATGCCCGCAATCCGCCAGTGATTTGGGGGGCGATTTCAGATCAAGATCACAAGCGCAGATCAAAAGACCGCTGACTTCGTCATCGAAAAGGATGTAAGAGCCGGAGCAACAGCAACAGCAAAGCCGTACTCGGTCAAAGGTGGGAGCGGGCTTGCTCGCGAATGCGGTGGGTCAGTCAATTCATCTGTCTCTGACACACCGCATTCGCGAGCAAGCCCGCTCCCACATTTAGACCGCGTTGCATCAGGTAGATAGGCTTTGGATTTGCACTTGATCTGGCTTTTGCTTCAACCACTCAGGTCGGCTTTCAGGCCCCCGTGCTGTAGATCTTGATTTTGATCTGAGGCGCCCCGTCAACCACGCTGGCCGAACGCAGGCTTGAATCCGTGGGTAACCCGGCAGGACGCCGGGTTAGCCGCGCTGGGCCAAGGATGGCCCATCGCGGCGGCCCACGGACTCAAGCCTTCGTTCTGGCACACCGAGCCTAGGCGAGGTGCCGAGTGGTGGGGCGAAGACCTTTTGGTTACTTTTGGCTGGGCCGGCATTCCGGGCGTTTGCCAAAAGTGACCCGCCGTAAGGGCGGAACCATAGGTAGCCATTACCGCAGCAACGGATATGTACTCCGTCTGATCCACCCCCCTGCCAAGCCTACCTCACTGCCACAACCCAATCTTCGTCAGCTCTTGCTTGAAGTTCTCCCGCGTAATCAGCGTCACCTCGTCCATCGCCGTGTACTTGGGCGGCTCCGTACCTTTGGTGACCCACTCATACATCATCAGCGCAGTGTTGTAGCCCTCGATATGCGGGCTAGGCAGCATCGAACCGAAAAAGCCACTGTCAGCCTTTTTCAGTTCGCCAATGGCATCCGTACCATTGATGCCGATACCAATCACATTGGCCGCAGCAAAACCGGCCGTTTCGGTAGCGCGCACGCCACCAAGCACCGTGTTGTCGTTCATACCGCCGATAATCAGGTTCTTGGCACCGCTGGGCAGCTTGACCAGCGCCGAGTTGGTGGCGTCCATACTGCCTGGTACATCGAGGGTCTTGGCAGCGGTGAACAGGATGTGGTCTTTGGGAAAGCCAGCGTCTTCCAGGGATTTGACCGAACCGTCAGTGCGCTTTTTACCCGTGTCGAGTTCGTTAAAGGTGTTGATCACCGCATAGGTATCCTTCCAGTCCCAACCGCGCTTTTTCGCCTCAGCCGCCATCGCAGCGCCCTGCTTCTGGCCGACTTCAAACGCGGCCATGCCCAGGTACGGCACGTCCTCCATGAAGTTGCCCTTGGCATCAACGAAGCGATCATCCACCGCAATCACTTTCAGGCCGTTGGCCTTGGCCTTGGCAACGATGGCCGGGCCCAGCGACACATCCGGCGGGCAGATCACAAAGCCCTTGGCGCCGTTGGCCGCCAGGCTGTCGATGGCCGAGAGGGTTTTCTCGCCATCGGGCACGGCGATCTTGATCACGGTAAAGCCATGCTCCTTGCCGGCTTTTTCGGCAAACGCCCATTCGGTCTGGAACCACGGTTCTTCAGCCTGCTTGACCAAAAAACCAATCTTCACTGCTTCAGCGGCCTGCAACAGACCGCCCAAGCTCAGGGCCGACACCGCCACAGCGGCGCAGCACAGGGAACGCATACCTCGACGACGATTCATACGGGTGACTCCTTGTTATTGTTTTCAGGTCTTGGGTTTATCCGGCAAAGCGGTGACAGGGGGTGCCCGGCACATCGACCTCGATGGCCAGCACTGCGCCATCCAGCGGGTGATCGAGTGGGCTGGCGGCGCTGGTGATGTAGAGCGTGGTGAGGTGGGGGCCACCGAACACGCAACTGGTGGGGCGGCTGACGGGCAACTCAATAACGCGGTCGACCTCACCGGCCGGCGTCAGGCGCAGCAGGCAACTGCCATCCCAACGGGCGTTCCAGATATAACCCTGGCTGTCCATCGCCGAGCCATCCGGGCCGCCACGCTCATGCGGGCCGAACCAGACCCGGGCAGGGTCGAGCTGACCGTCCGGCTTGACCGAATGCCGGTACAAAGTGCCGTCCAGGCTGTCGCCAAAATACACGTGCGCGCCGTCATCGCTCCACACCAAGGTGTTGGGAATGCCCAGCCCTTGCAGCAGCGGCGTGACGTGTGCGTTGGCATCGATCCGAAACAGGCCGCCGGAACGCCGCGTAATCGGCAGGTCTTCACCCTGCTCACCAATGTTGTTCTGCATGGTGCCCAACCACAGGCGGCCCTGGGCATCGCAGCGTGCTTCATTGCCACGGTTACCCGGTTGCGGGTCGGCCACGCACAGCAGCGTGAGGGCTTCGGTTTCCAGGTTCAGCCGGTACACGCCGCTGCTCAGCGTGACCAGCGCACCGCCACCTTCACAGGGGATAAAGGCCGAGACATGCTCGGGCAACTGCCAGATCTGCAACTGCCCGCCCATCAGGCGCAGCGCCTGTTTGCCGGCGATATTCACCCAATACAGCGCCTGGGTCGGCACGTCCCAGAACGGGCCCTCCCCCAACTGCGCACGGTGCGCAGTGACTGCGGTACACGACATAAAACCTCCTGGTGTTACAGCGGGTCGCGCGATGGCGTGCCATCCACCAGCCGCTGGATGCGCAACGGGTTGGCGTTTTTCAACGCGTCGGGCAGCAGGCTATCAGGGTAATTCTGCAAGCACACCGGGCGCAGGAAACGGTCGATGGCCAGGGTGCCGACCGAGGTGCCACGGGCATCGGAAGTGGCCGGGTACGGGCCGCCGTGAACCATCGAATCACAGACCTCCACGCCGGTCGGGTAGCCGTTGAGCAGGATGCGCCCGACTTTCTGCTCCAGCAGCGGCGTCAGTTCAGTGAACTGCTGCAGGTCGGCCGGTTCAGCAATGAGCGTCGCAGTGAGCTGACCGTGCAGGCCGTGCAAGGCGTCGCTGAGCTGGGCCTGATCGGCGACCTCGACAAACACCGTGGCAGGGCCGAACACCTCTTCCTGCAACACCTCATCACCGTCGATCAGCAAGCGCACGTCGGCCTTGAACAGCTGCGGCTGCGCCTGACTGCCCACTTGAGCGCTGCCCGCCAGGTGTTGGATGCCAGGGTGCGCCAAGAGTTTTTCCAAGCCTTTGCCATAACTGCCCAGCGTGCCGGTATTGAGCATGGTTTGCGGAGGCTGTTCACCGATCAGTTGCGCCACCTGTTGGGTTAACGCGCTGAACTGTGGCGAGGCAATACCGATCACCAGGCCAGGGTTGGTGCAGAACTGGCCACAGCCTTGCACCACCGAGGCGGTGAGGTCGCGGGCGATGGTCTCGGCCCGGGCGTGCAAGGCCTGGGGCAGCACGATCACCGGGTTGATGCTCGACATCTCGGCAAACACCGGGATCGGCTGCGGGCGTGCCGCCGCCATATCACACAGGGCACGGCCACCCTTGAGCGAGCCGGTAAAACCCACGGCCTGGATCGCCGGGTGCTTGACCAGCGCCTCACCGACGCCGCCACCGAAGATCATGTTGAACACACCCGCCGGCATCTCGGTGGCCTCGGCCGCCCGAATGATTGCATCGGCCACCCGCTCGGCCGTCGCCATATGCCCGCTGTGGGCCTTGAACACCACCGGGCAGCCGGCCGCCAGCGCGGCGGCGGTGTCGCCGCCGGCGGTGGAAAATGCCAACGGGAAGTTGCTCGCGCCAAACACCGCCACCGGGCCGAGACCGATGCGGTATTGGCGCAGGTCCGGGCGCGGCAGGGGTTGGCGGTCGGGCAAGGCTCTGTCGATGCGCGCACCGTAAAAGTCACCGCGACGCAGCACCGTGGCGAAAAGGCGCATCTGGCCGCTGGTGCGCCCGCGCTCGCCTTTGATGCGCGCTGCAGGCAATGCGGTTTCGCGGCAAACCAACTCGATAAAATCATCCCCCAGCGCGTCCAGCTCATCGGCTACCGCTTCCAGGAACTGCGCGCGACGCGAGGCACTCAATGCCCGATACGCGGGATACGCGGCAGCGGCGGCCTTGGCGGCGGCATCCACCTCGGCGGGCGTGGCCTGATAGAAATCCTGAGGCAAGGCCTCGCCGGTGTCGGCATCGACGCTTTTCAGGGTGATGCTGCCCTGGGCGCTGCGCTGGCCGCCGATGTAATTGTGGCCGAGTAACGGATTCATGCTGATCTCCTTAAAGGCTGATGACAGTGCCAGGTTCGAACGCCGCCTCGGCGCTGCCGACCCGATTGACCAACGGTGCACCGAACTCGGCCTGGCTGATCTCGAACACATCCCCCGGCTGGGTACGTATACCGTCGGCGAATGACAGGGTGGCGGTGCCGAAGAAATGAATGTGCACGTCGCCCGGGGTCAGGAACTGGCTGTATTTGAAATGGTGATACTCGAGGTTTTCCAGGCTGTGGCACATGTTCGCCTCGCCACTGAGAAATTCGCTTGCCCATAGCTCCTGGCCGTCTCGAAGAATGCGGCTGGTGCCGGCCAGGTGCTGAGGCAACTCACCCACGCGCAACTCCGGGCCATAGCTGCAACTGCGCAACTTGGAATGGGCCAGGTACAGGTAATTCTTGCGTTCCATGATGTGGTCGGAGAACTCGTTGCCCACCGCATAACCCAGCCGATAGGGTTTGCTGTCTCGGCCGATCACGTACAGCCCGCCGATTTCCGGCTCTTCACCGGCGTCTTCGGCAAAGGCCGGCACCGGGAATGCCTGGCCTGGGCGCACGACAATACGGCCATCGCCCTTATAGAACCATTCCGGTTGCACGCCGGCTTGGCCGGCCGCTGGCTTGCCGCCCTCCACGCCCCATTTGAAAATACGCATGGTGTCGGTCAAGGCGCTGTCGTCACCGGCCTGATGCATTTTATCTCGGGCCGAGGCGCTGCCCAGGTGCGTCAGGCCAGTGCCGCTGATCAGCATGTGCGCAGGGTCCGGATGGTCCAGCGGCGGCAGGACTTTGAGGTCCGCCAACAGCGCAGCGTAGTCATGACTGTCGCCCAGCCCCAGGCTGTCGACCTGTTGCGCCAGGCCCACACCGGCATCGATGGCGGCCAGCGCCAATTCGCGCACGCTGCGTGCGGTGTGCACTTCGCGCAGTGTGTTGCCTTGCACCACGCCGACACGACGCTCACCGTTACGCAATTCGAACTGAACTAAACGCATCAAACTTCTCCAGGATTAAGTACGTGTGGCGCCTCGGGCGCTGGCGGCAAACTGGTCGGCGGGCAGCACATGCTTGCGTTCCAGCACGCGGTACACCACAGCGGTCAAGAACAGCCCGAACACCATGACTCCGGCCAAAAAATACAGGCCCGAAGCCAGGTTGCCGGTGTATTCCTTGAGCGCGCCGATCACGAACGGGCCGATATAGCCGCCCAGGTTGCCCACCGAGTTAATCAAGGCAATGCCCGCCGCCGCACTGGCACCGGCAAAAAACCGCCCCGGCAAGGTCCAGAACACCGCCGTGCAGGAAAACAAGGCAAACGCCGCCAGGCACAGCGCCGCCATTTGCAGCACCGGCACGCTCAGCCAGGCACTGCAGAACAAGCCGATGGCGCCGAGCACATAGAGCACGGCAAGGTGGCCATACCGATCGTTCAAGCGGTCGGAACTGCGCGGGATGATCAGCAGCCCGATGATGCCGAAAATGTAGGGCACGGCCGAGATAAAACCGGTCACCAGGTCAGTGCCGCCGAACTGTTTGATCAGGGTCGGCAACCACAGGCCCAGGCCATAGATGCTCAAGGTCACCGGCAGGTAGAACAGCGCCAGCAGCAACACGCGCTTGTCCTTGAGGGCATGCAGCGGGTTGCCGTGGCGGGTCTGACCGTAGGCTTGCAGGTCTTTGGCCAGCTCAGCGGTCAGCCAGGTTTTCTCGTCTTCGCTCATCCAGTTGACCTGCCTGGGGCCGTCCGGCAAAAAGCGCAGCACCGGCCAGGTCAGCAACAACGCCGGTGTGCCGATCACGATAAACAGCCATTGCCAGCCGTGCAGCCCGAGGATGCCGTCCATGCCCAGCAGGCCGCCGGACACGGGCCCGGTGATCATCATGGCAATCGGCTGGGAGAGAATGAACAGCCCCAGGATCTTGCCGCGATGGCGCACCGGGAACCACTGGGTGATGTAGTACAGCACGCCCGGAAAGAACCCGGCTTCGGCCGCGCCGAGCAAAAAGCGCATCACATAAAAGCTGTGCGGCCCCTGCACGAAGGCCATGCCAATGGTGATGGCGCCCCAGGTGAGCATGATCCGTGCAAACCAGCGCCGCGCGCCGAAGCGGTCGAGCATCAGGTTGCTGGGGATTTCAAACAGGAAGTAGCCAATAAAGAACAACCCCGCCCCCAAGCCATAGGCAGCGTCGCCGATGCCGACGTCGGCGCCCATGTGCAGCTTGGCAAACCCAACCGCCGAGCGGTCCACGTAGGCGATCAGGTACAGCAGGATCAGGAAGGGAATCAGTTTCAGCGTGATACGCCGAACAAGCCGCAATTCCTGGCTCATGGGGTCGATCTCCGATTGTTGTTTTTATAGAAGCTCGGGGGCTGCCTCTCGCGAATATCCGCCAGGGTCACACCTCAATTAAGCAGGACTATATAGTATGACTATTTGCAAAACAACACTTCCAAAGCTGCGATTTTGCGCTTATGTTTAAGCGCATATAGAACATATAGTCATACAATAAGAGAGTCGATCATGCCTGATAAAAAGCCCGCCCTCCGCTCCGCCCAGTGGTTTGGTACCGCCGACAAGAACGGTTTCATGTACCGCAGCTGGATGAAGAACCAGGGCATTGCCGACCATCAGTTCCATGGCAAACCGATCATTGGCATCTGCAACACCTGGTCGGAACTGACCCCGTGCAACGCGCATTTCCGCCAGATCGCCGAGCACGTCAAACGCGGTGTGATCGAAGCTGGTGGTTTCCCGGTGGAATTCCCGGTGTTCTCCAATGGCGAATCCAACCTGCGCCCCACCGCCATGCTCACCCGCAACCTGGCGAGCATGGATGTCGAGGAAGCCATTCGCGGCAACCCCATCGACGGTGTGGTGCTGCTCACCGGCTGCGACAAAACCACCCCGGCGCTGCTGATGGGCGCGGCCAGTTGTGACGTGCCGGCCATCGTGGTCACCGGCGGGCCGATGCTCAACGGCAAGCACAAGGGCCAGGACATCGGCTCGGGCACGGTGGTGTGGCAACTGAGCGAACAGGTCAAGGCCGGCACCATCACCCTTGACGATTTCCTTGCAGCCGAAGGCGGCATGTCGCGCTCGGCGGGCACCTGCAACACCATGGGCACTGCATCGACCATGGCCTGCATGGCCGAAGCACTCGGCACTTCCCTGCCCCACAACGCAGCGATCCCGGCGGTGGATGCGCGGCGCTATGTGCTGGCGCATATGTCCGGCATGCGCGCGGTCGAGATGGTGCGTGAAGATTTGAAACTGTCGAAAATCCTTACCAAGGAGGCGTTCGAAAACGCGATCCGGGTGAATGCGGCCATTGGCGGTTCGACCAACGCGGTGATCCACCTTAAAGCCATCGCCGGGCGTATTGGTGTCGAGCTTGACCTGGACGATTGGACCCGCATGGGCCGTGGTGTGCCGACCATCGTCGACCTGCAGCCGTCGGGGCGTTTCCTGATGGAAGAGTTCTACTACGCCGGCGGCCTGCCGGCTGTGCTGCGCCGCCTGGGCGAAGCCAACCTGATCCCGCACCCGAATGCCCTGACGGTGAATGGCAAGTCGTTGGGCGAAAATACCCAGGACTCGCCGATCTATGGCCAGGACGAAGTGATCCGTACCCTCGACAACCCGATCCGTGCCGACGGCGGCATCTGCGTATTGCGCGGCAACCTGGCGCCGCTCGGCGCTGTGCTCAAGCCGTCCGCCGCCAGCCCCGAGTTGATGCAGCACCGTGGCCGCGCGGTGGTGTTCGAGAACTTCGACATGTACAAGGCACGCATCAATGACCCGGCGCTGGACGTGGATGCCAACTCGATTCTGGTCATGAAAAACTGTGGGCCCAAGGGTTACCCGGGCATGGCCGAAGTCGGCAACATGGGCTTGCCCGCCAAGCTGCTGGCCCAGGGCGTGACCGACATGGTGCGCATTTCCGATGCACGCATGAGCGGCACCGCCTATGGCACGGTGGTGCTGCACGTGGCGCCGGAAGCCGCCGCCGGTGGGCCGCTGGCCACGGTGCAGGAAGGTGACTGGATCGAGCTCGACTGCGCCAACGGCCGGTTGCACCTGGATATCCCCGACGCCGAACTGGCGGCGCGCATGGCTGACCTGGCGCCCCCGCAAAACCTGATCGTCGGCGGCTACCGCCAGCTGTATATCGATCACGTGCTGCAGGCCGATCAAGGCTGCGACTTCGACTTCCTGGTGGGCTGCCGTGGCGCTGAAGTCCCCCGGCATTCCCACTAATTGGGATGCTATGATGCCGCGAACCTAAGCCAGAGCCTCCCCGTCGTTATGGATCACCAGCCGCCCAAGCCGCGCAAGAGCCAGCATGCCCAGATCGTTCAGGACTTGGGCATGCACATCGTTTCCGGGCGCTTCAAGCCCGAAGAACGCCTGCCCATGGAAGCCACGCTGTGCGAGGAATACCAGGTCAGCCGCTCGGTGTTGCGTGAGGCGACCCGCGTACTCAGTGCCAAGGGCCTGGTGTATTCCAAGCCACGGGTGGGCGCGGTGGTGCGTCCACGGGTGAAATGGCATTTGCTTGACCCGGATGTGCTGTCCTGGCTGATGCAGTCCACGCCCCACAGCGAATTTTTCAACACCCTGGCCGGCGTGCGACGCATCCTCGAACCGGAAATCGCCGCAATGGCGGCGACCACGGCCACAGCTGAAGACATCGCCACCATCGAACACGCTTACCTGGGCATGGAAACCGCCAAGACTCACGACGACCTGCTGCAGGCCGACCTGGACTTCCACCGTGCCATCGCCGATGCGACCCGCAACGATTTGCTCGCCTACATGTGCAACATGCTGTCGTTGCCGCTGCGCGAATCGATCAACATCACCAACCGCCGCCCCGACATCCAGGGCCTGAGCCTGCCCCGCCACAAAGCGATCCTCACCGCCATCCAGAACCGTGACGCCCTCGGCGCCCGGCACGCCTCGCTGGTGCAACTGGATGACACGCGGGTGGCGCTGGACACGGTGATGAACGTGCTCACGCCGCTGTAAATTGATCGTCTACGCTCAGAGGGTCAGTTCGAGGAACCGGCCACGCTGAGCACTCATTGGGCGACTGCACACCCGTGCGGGTTAATCGGCCTGCCCTCCAGATAGGCCCGATCCTTGCCATTTTGCTTGGCGCCATACAGGTTGCGATCAGCGTCCTTAAGCACCGCCGACATCTCGTCCCCCGCCGAAAACCGCGCCATTCCCGCGCTGCACGTGTAGTTGTGCGGCGCCGCTACACTGCGTCGGATCGCCTGCAACAAATCCCGTGCGAACTGACTGGCGACAGCCGGGTCGTCGCCCAACAACAGCACACCGAACTCTTCGCCGCCGATCCTGCCGAAACTGTGGCTGCCCTTGGCGGTTTTCAGGCAGGTGGCCATGGCGCAAAGAATGCTGTCGCCCACATCGTGGCCATACCGGTCATTCTTGAGTTTGAAACTGTCGATATCCAACATCATGAAATAGCCGCTCTGGCCACTGGCGATCAGCGCGTCAAAGCCCTGCATGAAGGCGCGCCGGTTGAGAATGGAGGTCAGGTAGTCCGTCTCTGCCAGCTCGCGAAACTCGCTTTCTACCAGCAACACCGAGCGCAAGTTCTTCAAATAGGAAAAACTCAGAATAAAGCCGATGGCCACCGACGCGACGCAAAAAATATACAGATAGACCTGGGCATCGCCGTAAATGTCCGCCTGGATGCACGGCCATAAAATCAACCAGACCAACGTGGCGCAGGCCAGGTAATCCTGCACACTGATAAACAGGATGGCGCTGCTGATCACCAGGATAACCGCCAGCGGCAAGCCAAACAGGCGCAACTCCCCATGCGCGCTGATGACATAGGCAAACCCCACGGACAGCAGCACCACGTATACAACCCCGAGCGCACGCCACAGGTAAAAGTGCGGAGTCATGTGGTGCAGTCGACACACCGCCAACAGGCACAGGCTGATCGCCACCAAATATACATCCAGCTGCATATCCGGATGAATCAACAACACCCCGAGCCAGGCAATAATCCCGATTAACTCGGCCTGAGTGACCGCTGGCGACAGTAACCGACGCATCCGTGGCCTTAACTTCAAGTTAGCAGGCATCCCTTTCCCCTCTTTCAACCGCGTGCAGGCCCACCGCAAATGAAAACGCCATAAACCGTCTTACCAGGCGAACAAAAGCCGGCAGCACTTCCAGCTGTTTTTTTGCATGCACTTTGAAATAGCCCTTCTCGACGCCCTCGCGGACCATTCGAATAATATGGGTTTTCGATACCGACAGCTGCTGGGCGAGCGCAAGATAAGATGACGACTTGAAGGTCATGCGCTCGTTTTCCGGTGAAAAGGCATCGTTATAAATCGCCAGCATCAACAAATGCCCTGCATCTTTCTTCACCAGCCAATAACAGTCGGGCAGCAACACATCAACGGTCATTTCGTCGGCCAGGATCTGCGCGAAGCCTTTGAAGTAAAGGGCCAGAAAACGGCGGTCATCCATCTCGCGCATTGTGCGAAACAGGTCTTTTTCAGGGCACATCAACGCCAGCGAGTCGGTAATTGACGTCAGCATCAGCCGCACTTCCCGACAGGCTTCGTCCGAGGGCGCATACACCCTGAAACGGCTGTCCTCCGGGTGCGCGTCGACCTCCATGAAGCCCAGCGCCCGAAACAGCAGGAAGATCGATTCCAGGCTGTTTCTTGAGCAATACCCGCGCGCCACACAGAAGGCTTTCACCTCGCAAAGCAAGGCTGTCGGTTTGGAAAAGTACTCGCTGAAAAGTGCAAAAGAGACCATCAAACGGCTGTATTTCATTGCACTTTTGTAGAAAAACGGGCGTTTCGAGTAAGGGCCTAGAAGCACCTGATAATGCGCCCGAATACAAGATTCAAAGTCCTCATGACGTTCAAGCGCTTGTGCAGTATTACCAATATCCAACTTTAACGAACTGACGTGCATGAAAGAGCCCTGATCAACCAACTTCATCCCACTGATCTAGACTACGAAGTTCACGTAGTCAGGTCCCAAAACAAATCACGTCGTAAAACGGTCCTTGATGGCGCTTTGCCTTTGAGGCCAATGTACAGTGATTGCCGTGCGGCACAGCATCATTACCAAAGTTGTTCCAACTGCACTTCCTGGGCTATTTGCTAACGCGCAAGCGTTGCACTTGCTTGAAATAGCAGTGCAAAGATTGCAGGTGAAGCAGCGCCAATAAATGGCGTCAGAAATATGACCGCGAACCTTCACCGCCTGCGGGCGTCCGAGATAGGGTGTTTATTGCCCATCGCTCGCTGTGAGGTCCTCGTTTGAAAGCCGCCATCATCAAAAAGTACCGCTTGATTATCAAAACCATGGGCTATGTGGGTTGGGCCTTGTTCTGGCTGTTGTTGTGGGATGTGGCCGTCACGGTCGATTTCATGTTGTTCCTGACCACCAAGATCAACTTGCCGCTGATGCCGCTGACCCTGCTGGGTTCGGCGCTGGTGGTGTTGATCAGCTTTCGTAACAGCAGCGCCTATAACCGCTGGTGGGAAGCACGCACGTTGTGGGGCGCGATGGTGAATAACTCGCGCAGTTTCGCCCGCCAGGTGCTGACACTGCTGGATGACCCCGAGGGCGAGGTAAACCCGGTCAAGGCCACCCTGTTGCGCCGCCATGTGGCCTATGTGAACTGCCTGGCGGCGCACCTCAAGGGCCGGCCGTGCCCGGATGAAGTGCGTGCGTTTATCCCCGCCGAAGAGTTTGCGCGCAATGGCGCCACCAACAACTTTGCCAATGACATCCTCACCGGTTCAGCGACGTTGTTGGCCCGCGAATACAAGGCCGGGCACCTGGACAGTATTCGCCTGGCGCGGCTGGAGTCGACACTGGTGGACCTGTCCAACGCCCAAGGCGGCATGGAGCGTATCGCCAATACGCCGCTGCCCTACCCTTACGTGTATTTCCCGCGGCTGTTTATCTCGCTGTTCTGCCTGATCGTGCCGGTGGGCCTGGTGGAATCCCTGGGCTGGTTCACGCCGTTGGCCTCGACCGTGGTGGGCTTTATGCTGCTTGCCATCGAACGCATCGGCACCGACCTGCAAAGCCCGTTTCATTCCAGCGAACACCAGATCCAGATGGAAACCATCTGCGAAACCATCGAGAAGAACCTGCAGTCGATGCAGCGTGATGCGCTGGCTTAAGCTCAAGGTGCTTTTAATTCAAGAACCTATCATTTTTACCAGTGCCCCTGACGCGCGGTTTTGACTAGCCTGTAGCGCATCTATCCAAGGAGGTACACCGCATGCAGGTTCACGAAGGTTATGCCGATTTCCGTGGCTACCGGACATGGTTCCGGGTCACCGGCGACTTGAAGTCCGGGCGCCTGCCCTTGATCATCGCCCACGGCGGCCCCGGCTGCACCCATGACTACGTCGACAGCTTCAAGGACCTGGCCGATACGGGGCGCGCGGTGGTGCACTATGACCAACTCGGTAATGGCCGCTCCACCCATCTGCGCGACGCACCCGCTGACTTCTGGAACGTGGAGCTGTTCCTGGCCGAGTTGAACAACCTGATCGAGCATTTGCACGTCAGCGAGTACGCGCTGCTGGGCCAGTCCTGGGGCGGCATGCTCGGTGCTGAACACGCGGTGCGCCAGCCCGCCGGTTTAAAGGCATTGATCATCGCCAATTCGCCGGCCTCCATGGACCTGTGGCGCGCCGCCGCGAATGAGCTGCGTCAGGCACTGCCGGCCGAGGTGCAGGCTACCCTGCTGCGCCATGAGGCGGCCGGCACCACCGACAGCGCCGAGTATCACGCGGCCTCGCAGGTGTATTACGCCCGCCACGTCTGCCGCCTCCAGCCGGAACCCGCCGAAGTGCTGCGCACCAATGCCGCCATCGAAGACGACCCGACCGTGTATCACACCATGAATGGGCCCACCGAATTCCATGTGATCGGCAGCCTGCGCCACTGGAGCATCATCGAGCACCTGCCACGCATCCAGGTGCCGACGTTGTTGATCTCCGGCCGTTTTGATGAAGCCACACCCGCCACGGTGCAGCCGTTTGCCGATGGCATCCGCGACGTGCGCTGGCAGATTTTTGAGCAGTCGAGCCATATGCCCCATGTTGAGGAGCGTGAGGCGTGCATGGCGTGTGTGGGGGCGTTTTTGGCGCACGTGGGACACTCGCCAATTTGAGCTTTGTGGCTGGCGCTCTACGCTAAAGCCAATGTGGAATGGGGTTTATGTGGGAGCGCATTGCATCAGGTAGACAGGCTTTGGCTTTGCACTTGATCTGGCTTTTGCTTCAACCACTCGATTTTTGACGCTGGGGACATCTGTGTTCGCATCGATGCCCCTGCGAACCGGGTTTTGCTGTTGTGCCCGCATTTGTAAAAGACTATTACGCCGCATAATGTACTAACTGGTTACTTATATTGCTAAAATCGCGTCTTTGCCCTCTCACCTTCGAGTCCTGTCGACATGAAAAGAGCATCGCGCGCCGCTGGCGCCTCTAGATTTCTCCTGCTGGGCCTGGGCGTGGTTATCGCCCTGCTCGGCGTAGCGTTGGCTGTGGGCGGCGCCAAGCTGGTCAGCCTGGGCGGTTCCTGGTACTTCCTGGTCGGTGGCGTGGCCATGGCCGTTTCCGGCTTGTTGATCGCGCGGCGCAAGCCCGCGGGTGCCTGGCTGTTCGCCGCGTTCCTGGTCGGCACGGCCGTATGGGCGATTGCGGATGTGGGCCTGGTGTACTGGCCGTTGTTCTCGCGGCTGTTCATGTTTGCTGTGATCGGCCTAGTGGTGGCGCTGGTGTATCCGCTGCTGGTCGGCCGACCGGCGCGCGGCGCCTATGGCGTTGCCGCCGTGCTGGCAGTCGGCGTGGCGGTGGCGGCGGGCAATATGTTCGTGGCGCACCCAAGCGTTGCGCCTACCGGCAAAGGCCCAGGCATCACGCCAGTGGCCGCTGCCGACGCGCAGAAAGATTGGGCGCATTACGGCAACACCGAAGGTGGCAGCCGTTTTGCGGCGCTGGACCAGATCAACCGCGACACCGTCAATAAGCTCAAAGTGGCGTGGACCTACCACACCGGCGACGTGGCCATCAGCGACGGCAACGGCGCCGAAGACCAACTGACGCCCCTGCAGATCGGCAACAAGGTGTTTATCTGCACGCCGCACAACAACCTGATCGCCCTGGATGCCGACACCGGCAAAGAGCTGTGGAAGAACGAAGTCAACGCCAAATCGGCGGTCTGGCAGCGTTGCCGTGGCATGGCGTATTTCGATGCCACTGCGCCGATTGCCCAGCCCACCCAGCCAAACAGCTCGCCGATCATTGCTGCCAGCGTACCAGCCGGCGCGCAATGCCAGCGCCGCTTGCTGACCAACACCATTGATGCGCGCCTGATCGCGGTGGATGCCGACACCGGCAAGTTCTGCGAAGACTTCGGTACCCACGGCCAGGTGGACCTCAAAGCCGGCCTGGGCAATGTACCCGACAGCTACTACCAACTGTCCTCGGCCCCCTTGATCGCCGGCACCACCGTAGTGGTTGGCGGCCGCGTGGCGGATAACGTGCAAACCGATATGCCCGGCGGTGTGATCCGCGGCTTCGACGTGATCAGCGGCCAGATGCGCTGGGCCTTCGACCCGGGCAACCCGGAAGACAAGCAAGCCCCGGCAGCCGGCAGCACCTACGTGCGCAGCACGCCGAACAGCTGGGCACCGATGTCTTATGACCCGCTGATGAACACGGTTTTCCTGCCGATGGGCAGCTCGTCCACCGACATCTACGGCGTTGAACGGACCCAACTGAACCACAAATACGGCGCTTCGGTGCTGGCGCTGGACGCCTCCACCGGCGCAGAAAAGTGGGTGTACCAGACCGTCCACAATGACCTGTGGGACTTCGACCTGCCGATGCAGCCGAGCCTGATCGACTTCACCCCGCCGGGCAGCGACAAGGCCGTACCGGCGGTGGTGATCGGCACCAAGGCCGGGCAGATCTATGTGCTTGACCGCGCCACCGGCAAGCCGCTGACCGACGTGAAGGAAGTACCGGTCAAGGCCGCCAACATCCCCAACGAGCCTTACTCGCTGACCCAGCCGAAATCGGTGGGCATGCCGCAGATCGGTGCGCAGACGCTGACCGAATCGGACATGTGGGGCGCCACACCATTTGACCAATTGCTGTGCCGTATCGACTTCAAGGGCATGCGCTACGAAGGCCTGTACACCGCGCCAGGCACCGACAAGTCGCTGAGCTTCCCGGGCTCTTTGGGCGGCATGAACTGGGGCAGTATCTCCACCGACCCGGTGCACGGTTTCATCTTCGTCAATGACATGCGCCTGGGCCTGTGGATCCAGATGGTGCCGTCACAGAACAAGGCCCAGGCCGCCTCCGGTGGCGAAGCGCTGAACACCGGCATGGGCGCCGTGCCGCTCAAGGGCACGCCGTATGCAGTGAACAAAAACCGCTTCCTGTCGGTGGCCGGCATTCCGTGCCAGGCGCCGCCGTTCGGCACCCTGACCGCCATCGACATGAAGACCCAACAGATCGCCTGGCAAGTGCCGGTCGGCACTGTTGAGGACACCGGCCCGCTGGGCATCCGCATGCACCTGCCGATCAAGGTCGGCCTGCCGACGCTGGGCGGCACCTTGTCGACCCAGGGCGGGCTGATCTTTATCGCCGGCACCCAGGACTTCTACCTGCGCGCCTTCAACAGCGGCAACGGCGATGAAGTCTGGAAAGCCCGCCTGCCAGTAGGCAGCCAGGGCGGCCCGATGACCTATGTGTCGCCCAAAACCGGCAAGCAATACATCGTCATCACCGCCGGCGGTGCGCGTCAGTCCACTGACCGTGGCGACTACGTCATCGCCTACGCCCTGCCGTAACGCCCCTCTGTTCGCGCGGTGCTCCCCGCACCGCGCGCTTTTCTCTACATGCAGTTTGGAAGTCCACGCATGACCCTCACTTCTCCTATGCCCTTGGGCCGCCTGGTGCTGGGCCTGGCCTTTGCTGCCGCCCTGCCCGTGCAAGCCGACGACACCACCCTCACCGGCGACTGGGGCGGCCTGCGCCGTGAACTCGACGAGCAAGGCATCCGCTTCACCGGCGACTACAGCGGCGAGACCGCCTACAACGCCGACGGCGGCCAACACCGCTCGGCGCGCTACTCGCAGAACATCAAGCTCGGTGTGCAGTTCGACCTCGGCAAGCTCTACGGCTTGACCAACGGCGAGCGCATTCAACTGACCATCAACGACCGGCGCGGCAACAGCGCCTCCGAAGACCTGGTGGGCAACCGCCTGCCGATCCAGGAAAACTACGGCGGCCTCTACACCCGTCTCACCGAACTGAGCTACGAGCGCACGCTGTTCACGCCCGCGTTGAACATCAAGCTCGGTTACATGGCGATGGGCAATGACCTCGGCGGCCTCGACAGCGGCATCCTGTGCAACTTCATGAACGCCGGTTTCTGCGGGCACCCGCTGAACATGTCCGGCGGCAGCGGTTGGACCAACTACCCGAATGCACGCCTGGGTGCGCGGGTGAAATACGACTTTTCGCCAAACTGGCAGCTGCGCGTGGCGGCCTTCAATGTCGACCCCGACAGCAACGGCAACTCCAGCCGTGCCTGGCGCCTTACCCCCAAGCACACCACCGGCACCGTGGTGCCGATCGAGCTGGTGTACAAGCACGCGGGCACGCTGCCGGGTGAGTACAAGCTGGGCTATTACTACGACAGCTCCAATGTGAAGCGCATCGGCAGCAACAAAGACGTCAACGGTCGCGGCGGTCACTACCTGCTGATCGACCAGGCCATCTGGGCTTCCGGCACATCCGCAGGCCGTGTGCTGCACGCTTTCGGCCAATACTCGGCGGCCAGTGAAGCCGCCTCGCCGTTCAGCAAGTGGTACGGCGCGGGCGTGGTGCTGTACAAGCCGTTTGAAGGCCGCCCACGCGACACCGTCGCCCTGGGTTATGGCCGCGCGGTGCCGAACCCACGCAGCCGTGACGTGCAAGAGTTGGCGGCGTTCAATGCCGGTGCGGACTCCCCCAGCCTGAACAACGCCGAGCAATTGATCGAACTCAGTTATGGCTATCAGGCCACGCCGTGGCTGACGCTGCGCCCGGATGTGCAATACATCATCGAGCCGGGGGCGTTCTCCGGTGAGCGCATCGATAACGCGCTGGTGCTGGGGTTGCAGGTCAAAGCCGTCTTCTAAAAGCCTGATATGAGGATCGTTCCCACGCTCCGCGTGGGAATGCCTCATGGGACGCTCCGCGTCCCGCCCCCTGCGCATGTGTGACGCGGAGCGTCACGGGATGCATTCCCACGTGGAACGTGGGAACTATCTTAGCCAGCTCCCTCCGTTGTTCTACGGTGTACTTGCGCCATGCTGGTACTCGCGCGGCGTACAGCCAAACTCTCGCCGAAACACCGTGTGCAGGTACTGCGCCGATTTGAAGCCGCACTCCTGGGCAATGTCGGCGATCGCCAGCCCGTGGTTTTCCAGGCCCTTGGCGGCTGCCGCAAGTTTGAAGCGCAGAATCTCGTCATGCACGCTGCACCCGCGCACCTTGCGAAAGTGCGACTCCAGGGATGAGCGCGATACACCCACATACGCCGCCACCTGCGCGGTCTTGATGCCCTGGCAGGCGTACTGGCGGATAAACAGCAGTGCCTGCATCACATACGGGTTGCCCAAGGGTTGATGCAAACTGGAGGCCTGCACGTTGATTGCATCCGGCGGCACCAGGATCTGCGTGCCCGCGCAGGGTTTGCCGTGCAGCATTTGGTGCAACAGCGCGGCGGCGGTGCGGCCCATGGTCTCGGTGCCCTGGATCACCGAGCTGAGCGGCACGCGCGTGAGGGTACGGGTCAGCGGGTCGTTGTCGATGCCGATCAACGCCACTTCTTCCGGCACCGCGATGCCGGCGGTCAGGCAGGCTTGCAGCAATTGCCGGGCGCGGGCGTCGGTGACGGCGATGATGCCGATGGGCTTGGGCAAGGCTTGCAGCCAGGCAATCTGCTGCTCCACCGCGCTGTCCCACAGCGGCGCACTGGTGCCCAGCCCACGGTAAATCTCAACCTGCAAACCATCGCGTTGCATCAGGCGGCGAAAGGCTTTCTCGCGCTCCTGCGCCCAGCGGTTGGCCTGGGCTTCGGGCAGGCTGAAACAGGCAAAGCGGGTCAGGCCAGCCTCGATCAAGTGTTCGTACGCCAACTTGATCAGCGCATGGTTATCGGTGGCCACATAGGGAATGCCGTTGGGGTAGGCACGTGCATCCTGATAGGAACCGCCCACCGCCACCACCGGCAAATGAATATCGGCCAGCGCCTCACCGATAAGCGGGTCATCGAAGTCGGCAATGATGCCGTCGCCCTGCCAGCGTTCGATGCCTCTCAAGCGGCACAAAAAGTCTTCCTCCAGGAACAAGTCCCAGGACACACGCGTGCTGCTCAGGTAATTGCCGATGCCAGTGATGATGCCGCGATCGTAGATTTTGCTGCCATTGAACAACAGGGCAATGCGGTGCACGGGCGGTAGGGTTTTCATTGTTTTTATCCTGGGGCCGGTCCCTACAGACTAGCCCCGGCTGGTCAAAATCGCACTACGTCTTGGTGATTTTCATAATCGGCAGTCCCAATGCCGTTGCTAGTATCGGGGCACCGCCAAGAACAATAAGGAAAACGCCATGCCGTACTTCCCAGGTGTCGAGAAGGTTCGCTTCGAAGGCCCCAGCAGCGACGCCCCCCTCGCCTTTCGCCATTACGATGCCAACAAACTGATCCTCGGCAAGCCCATGCGTGAACACCTGCGCATGGCCGCCTGCTACTGGCACACCTTTGTGTGGCCGGGGGCGGACATGTTCGGCATGGGCACCTTCAAGCGCCCGTGGCAGCGCAGCGGTGAGCCGATGGACGTGGCCATCGGCAAGGCTGAAGCGGCGTTCGAGTTTTTCTCCAAACTGGGCATTGATTACTACAGCTTTCACGACACCGATGTGGCGCCCGAAGGCAGCTCGCTCAAGGAATACCGCAACCACTTTGCCCAGATGGTCGACCACCTTGAGCGCCATCAGGAACAGACCGGCATTCAGTTGCTGTGGGGCACCGCCAACTGCTTCAGCCACCCGCGTTTTGCCGCCGGCGCCGCCAGCAACCCGGACCCGGAGGTGTTCGCCTACGCGGCCGCCCAAGTGTTCAGCGCGATGAACGCCACCCAACGCCTCAAGGGCGCCAACTATGTGCTGTGGGGCGGTCGCGAAGGCTACGAGACCCTGCTCAACACCGACCTCAAGCGCGAGCGCGAACAGCTCGGGCGCTTTATGCGCATGGTGGTGGAGCACAAGTACAAGATCGGTTTTAAAGGTGATTTGCTGATCGAACCCAAGCCCCAGGAGCCGACCAAGCACCAGTACGATTACGACAGCGCCACGGTGTTCGGTTTCCTGCATGAGTTCGGCCTGGAACACGAGATAAAAGTGAACATCGAGGCCAACCACGCGACCCTGGCCGGGCACAGTTTTCACCATGAAATTGCCACCGCCGTGTCCCTCGGAATTTTCGGCAGCATCGACGCCAACCGTGGCGACCCGCAGAACGGCTGGGACACCGACCAGTTCCCCAACAGTGTCGAGGAAATGACCCTGGCCACCTATGAAATCCTCAAGGCCGGGGGTTTCAAGAACGGCGGCTACAATTTTGATTCCAAGGTGCGTCGCCAGAGCCTGGATGAGGTTGACCTGTTCCACGGGCATGTCGCGGCCATGGATGTGCTGGCCCTGTCCCTGGAACGCGCAGCGGCGATGGTGCAGAACGACCGCTTGCAGCAGTTCAAGGACCAGCGTTATGCCGGCTGGCAGCAACCCCTGGGCCAGGCGGTGCTGGCCGGTGAGTTCAGCCTGGAGTCACTGGCTGAACATGCCTTTGCCCAAGCCCTGAACCCGCAGGCGGTGAGTGGTCGCCAGGAGATGCTCGAAGGCGTGGTCAATCGGTTTATCTATCGGTGACATTTGCACGACAAATCTGTGCCCGGGGCGTCGAGAGACGCTCTACAGTTCTACCCGCATCACGCTGTGTCTTTCCAACAACAATAAAAGGACGCACCACCATGAAAGCATTCAAACGCACCCTGCTTGCCTCTGCCCTGACCCTGCTCGCCCTGCCGGTGATGGCCGACTCCGCCCACCCGAAAATCGGCTTTTCCATTGACGACCTGCGCCTGGAGCGCTGGTCCCGCGACCGCGACTACTTCGTCGCCGCCGCCGAAAAGCTCGATGCCAAGGTATTTGTGCAGTCGGCCGATGCCAACGAGCAGAAGCAAATCTCCCAGATCGAAAACCTCATCTCTCGCGGCGTTGACGTGATCGTCATCGTGCCGTTCAACGCCACCGTGCTGACCAACGCCGTCGCCGAGGCCAAGAAGGCCGGGATCAAAGTGGTGTCCTATGACCGCCTGATCCTCAACGCCGACATTGACGCCTACATCTCCTTCGATAACGAAAAAGTCGGCGAGATGCAGGCCAACGGCGTGCTGCAAGCGGCGCCCAAGGGCAACTACTTTTTGCTCGGCGGCGCCCCCACCGACAACAACGCCAAGGTACTTCGCGAAGGCCAGATGAAGGTGCTGCAACCGGCCATCGACAAGGGCGATATCAAGATTGTCGGCCAACAGTGGGTCAAGGAATGGAACCCCACCGAGGCCCTGAGCATCGTTGAAAACGCCCTGACCCGAAACGACAACAAGATTGACGCCATTGTGGCCTCCAACGACGCCACCGCCGGCGGCGCGATCCAGGCCCTGGCCGCGCAGAAGCTCGCGGGCAAGGTGCCAATCTCCGGCCAGGACGCCGACCTCGCCGCCGTCAAGCGCGTGATCGACGGCACCCAGACCATGACCGTGTACAAGCCGCTCAAGCTGATCGCCACCGAAGCCGCGAAACTCTCGGTGCAGCTGGCGCGGAATGAAAAACCCACCTACAGCTCGCAATACGACAATGGCAGCAAAAAAGTCGACACCATCCTGCTCACGCCGACCCCACTGACCAAGGCCAATATCGACCTGTTGGAGAAGGACGGTTTCTATACCAAAGAGCAGATTGCCGGGCAGTGAACGCCATGGCCGACTACTTGCTGCAAATGAACGGCATCGTCAAAACGTTTGGCGGTGTCAACGCCCTGAACGGCATCGATATCAAGGTACGGCCGGGGGAATGTGTCGGCCTGTGCGGTGAAAACGGTGCCGGTAAATCCACCTTGATGAAGGTGCTGTCGGCGGTCTACCCGTATGGCACCTGGGAGGGCGAAATCCTCTGGGACGGGCAGCCGCTTAAAGCCCATTCCATCAGCGAAACCGAGGCCGCCGGCATCGTCATTATTCACCAGGAGCTGACCCTGGTGCCGGACTTGTCGGTGGCCGAAAACATCTTCATGGGCCACGAACTGACCTTGCCCGGCGGGCGCATGAACTACCCGGCCATGCTGCAGCGCGCCGAAGCGCTGATGCGCGAACTCAAGGTGCCGGACATGAATGTGGCGCTGCCGGTGTCGCAATACGGCGGCGGTTACCAGCAACTGGTGGAAATCGCCAAGGCGCTGAACAAACAGGCGCGCCTGTTGATCCTCGACGAGCCCTCCTCGGCCCTGACCCGTTCGGAAATCGAAGTGCTGCTCGACATTATCCGAGGCCTCAAGGCCAAGGGCGTGGCCTGCGTGTACATCTCCCACAAGCTCGATGAGGTGGCGGCCGTGTGCGACACCATCGCAGTGATTCGCGATGGCAAGCACATCGCGACCACGGCCATGGCCGACATGGATATCGCGCAGATCATCACGCAGATGGTCGGCCGCGAGATGAGCAACCTTTACCCCACCGAGCCCCATGCCGTCGGCGAGGTGATTTTCGAGGCACGCAACGTCACCTGCTATGACGTCGACAACCCCAAACGCAAACGCGTGGACGATGTTTCTTTCGTGCTCAAGCGCGGGGAAATCCTCGGCATTGCCGGGCTGGTGGGTGCCGGGCGCACGGAACTGGTGTCGGCGTTGTTCGGCGCCTACCCCGGCCGCTACAGCGCCGAGGTGTGGCTGGACGGGCAACTGATCGACACGCGCACGCCGCTCAAATCGATCCGCGCCGGGTTGTGCATGGTGCCCGAAGACCGCAAGCGCCAGGGCATCATCCCCGACTTCGGCGTGGGCCAGAACATCACCCTGGCGGTGCTCGACCGCTACGCCCATATGACCCGCATCGACGCCGAAGCCGAACTGGGCAGCATCGACCAGCAAATCGCGCGCCTGCACCTCAAAACCGCCAGCCCGTTTTTGCCGATCACCAGCCTGTCCGGCGGCAACCAGCAAAAGGCCGTGCTGGCGAAAATGCTCATGGCCAAGCCCCGCGTGCTGATCCTCGACGAGCCCACGCGCGGCGTGGATGTGGGCGCCAAGTACGAGATCTACAAACTGATGGGCGCGCTGGCCGCCGAAGGCGTGTCGATCATCATGGTCTCTTCGGAACTGGCCGAAGTGCTGGGGGTTTCCAACCGCGTGCTGGTGATTGGCGACGGCCAGTTGCGCGGCGATTTCATCAATGAAGGGCTCACCCAGGAACAGGTGCTCGCCGCCGCGCTCAGCCATAACAATAACCACCGGAAAACCGCGTAGATGAATCAGGTCAAACTGCTTTTTACCCGCTACAAAATGCTCGCCCTGGTGATTGCGGTGGGGATCATCTGGGTGTTTTTCAGCTGGCAGACCGAGGGCGGCTTTCTCACGCCGCGCAACCTGTCCAACCTGCTGCGGCAGATGTCGATCACCGGGATCCTGGCGTGCGGCATGGTGCTGGTGATCATCAGCGGCGAGATCGATTTGTCGGTGGGTTCACTGCTGGGGTTATTGGGCGGGCTGGCGGCGATTCTGGACGTGGTCTACCACATTCCGCTGCTCGCCAACCTGAGCCTGGTGGCGCTGTGCGGCTTGATGATCGGCCTGGCCAACGGCTACATGACCGCCTACCTGCGCATCCCCTCGTTCATTGTCGGCCTGGGCGGCATGTTGGCGTTTCGCGGGATTCTGCTGGGGATTACCGGCGGCACCACCATTGCGCCGGTGTCGCCGTCGCTGGTGTATGTGGGCCAGGGGTATTTGCCGCATGCCGTCGGCGTAGGGCTGGGCGTGTTGCTGTTTGCCTTGACCCTGTTCCTGACCTGGAAGCAACGGCGCAACCGCGCCCTGCATGGCCTGGCGGCGCATTCGTTGGTGCGTGACCTGTTGCGCGTGGCTGTGATCGGCGCAGTGCTGGCCGGGTTCGTCACCACTCTCAACAGCTACGACGGCATCCCCGTGCCGGTGCTGCTGTTGCTGGTGCTGCTCGGCGTGTTCAGCTACGTCACCAGCCAGACCGTGTTCGGCCGTCGCGTGTACGCGGTGGGCAGCAATATGGAAGCCACACGCCTGTCGGGCATTAACGTGCAGGCGGTAAAACTGTGGATCTTCGGCATCATGGGCGTGATGTGCGCCCTCGCCGGCCTGGTCAACACCGCACGCCTGGCTGCCGGCTCACCGTCGGCGGGCAATATGGGCGAACTGGATGCGATTGCCGCGTGTTTTATCGGCGGCACCTCCATGCGCGGCGGCTCAGGCACGGTGTATGGCGCATTACTCGGGGCGCTGGTGATTACCAGCCTGGATAACGGCATGTCGATGCTGGACGTGGACAGTTACTGGCAGATGATTGTGAAGGGCAGCATTCTGGTGTTGGCGGTGTGGGTGGATGTGAGTACCCGGGCCGGGCGGCGCTGACTCACAGCCATAAAAAAGCCACTCGAATGAGTGGCTTCTTATTGGTAGGTCGATTAACTCAGCACAACATCACGCATTGGCGGGATGTAACCGTAGTCGTAGGCCTCCTGCACAAACGAGCGGTCACCCTTCAATACAATCCTCACCGTGGGCGCCTCGGTGCCGCCGATGCGATAGTCGTCGCCGGTGGTGGGCACGCTGTCGATAAACGACGTCACCAGGCCATTGGGCATCACGCAATGGGAATACGTCTGGAACGGCTGCGACGGTGGGTTGCCAAGTACCAACCCCGAGCCATTCATCGGCGTATAGGGGCCAAACAGCTGCTCGCTCACAAAACCGTAGACACCATCCGGCCCCGTCACGCCGTCCGCGTAGGTGAACTTGTGACTGATGGTAAACAGGTAGTACTGGTTGTCCTGGAACACGTAATGCGGGCGTTCGGTTTGATCGTTCACGCCAACCGCCGTCACCAGTGGCGGCAGGATTTCCCATTCTTCACCGCTGAGGTCCTTGGCCACGGCGATGCCAATGCAACCGACCTGATACCGCGCACCGCCGACATCTTCATGCCCTGGCGGCACCAGACCGAGTTCATCCGGGCCCACCGCGTGAGTGCCGCGTTCACCCGCGACATTGCCTTCAAACACCATGTACAACTTGCCGTCGTTGGGGTCGATAAACGGGCTGGGGTCGCGAAAGTTCCACGTCGCGTTCTGCGCTTCGGTCTGGTAATACGTGCCGTCGGCATCGAACAGCGGTTTGACTTCAGTAAAGCCCTCAAGGGTAACGCCGCTGTCGGAGGTGACCACCCGGCCCCTGACCTTGGCAATGGTGGCCCCCGGGGTTACGCAGGTGTAATACAGGTCGATATCGCCGTGGTTGTTGATCAGGATCGGCGTGCCTGCCCATTCACGAGTGGTCGGCGAAACCCCTTCGGCCATCACGCGGCCGCCGAAGACCCAGTCCTTGCCGGTGCGTGAGTACCAGTAGCAAATACGCGCATGGCCGTGGCGGTCTTCCCAATCACGCTTGATGTCGTAACGGCCATCGGCGTTGATAAATTGCGGATCATGCGGGCGACGGTCTGCAGTCAAGGTGAAGATAACCGACCAACCATCGACCGATACCACCGTGCCATCCAGTTCACGCAATGGCATGGTGTCCCAAATAAACACGGTGTCACTCATGACAGGAAAGTCAGGACTCACTAACGGCTGTGTGGTCGTCGGGTCATTTTCATTAACTTTAAGCGCATCGGCCCGAGTCCAACGAGTGGGTGTGTGATTCGCATGTTTCATGATGATGTCCTTTTACTGACGCTTTAGTGACAAGCGAAGATTAAATAACACTCACAGCCAGCAACTTGATGCCGACTGAAAAGAGCGAGCCATTATTAGCCCTATAAGTGCGAAACAAGGTTTAACATGCAACCTATCGATCACAACATGAAGAATTATTTAAGCCACAAGTGCCATCACTGTATTGATATCCTTGATATAAAAACAGTGGCACTGCGCATGAATAACCTGATCAATAGAAAGCTAGCTACTCAACTACCGAACACCAGCGCCACTGCCTGAGCACCCGCGTTCTTTTGCGTGAATTCCCTGGCCTGAGCGGCAGTTTTCAATGTGTAGTTATAGTTGGAACGCGCTGTCCACTTGGCATTGGGCGACTTCTGGCGGGTGATGGCGGGCACACTGTTGGTGTCGGTGAACGTGCCAGTGCCTTTATCGTCCAACATGCCGTTATTCTGGCTGCCCTCGCCGAAGTAATTGCTTTCAGAAAGGATATTGGCGTTCTGTGCCAGGGTAAAACCCAGATGGAAGTTATTCACGTAGTTGTTATACACGTGGAAATAACCGTAGCGCATCAAACCCGGCGCGCGCACTTCCATGTTGTCAAAGCGGTTATGGCACAAGGTAAGACGCGGGTAGCCATTAAACTCCGATTTGTTGTCATCGGCCGGGTGGCCGAAGATCAAACCGTATTTGTGGTTGCCGAAAAAGCAGTTGCTGATGGTCGCGTAGTCGGCCTTTTCACCGATATACACCAGTTTATCTTCACTGCCGTCCGTGGTAGACCAGTTGTGGCCGACAAAAGAGCAATGGTCGATCCAGTATTGACTGCCATAGTTCAGGTACACCTGGATATCGTCATTGGCCTTAATACTTGCCGAATGCTTGAAGATAATGTTTTGCAGAATAATATTCTGCGACTGCGCCGTGGCACGCAGGTGGATGTTCTCCAGCGTGCGGTTCTGGAAGGAGCCGATCAGGGTCTTGTTAGCCCCCATGTTCACCTTGGTCAGGCTTGCCGCCGAGATATTGCTGTTGATCACCAGCACCCGCGGGGTGGTGTCGCCAATATTGGCTTTGAGTTGGTCCAGCGTGGTGATACTGACCACCTGGCCCGCCCAGCCACCGGTGACTTTTGCCGCAAGGGCGAAACCGGTCAAGCCGGTGAGCTTGCTTTCTGGATACGACATGAGATCCCTCTCTTTCATAAAAAGCGGCTCGACAGTGCGAGCCCGCGCATTCAAGTTAATCCGTTAACTTGCACACAGTGTTTGGCGTGGCTGGTAATGCCGAGGTTGGCTGATCAGCGCTTAAACACTGTGTTTATATACAGTATTGGATATTGAGTACGCCGTCAACACGCTGCTGGAAATGGCCAAGACCACGGTGGATTGCTCCATCGAATGCCTGAAGCCCGCCAGGGCTATGGCTTAAACGCGGTAAAAAAAGTGGGAGCTGGCAAGCCAGCTCCCACCATTGACCTGCGGTGTATTTAAGTTACTTGGACACCGGCATCGCAAACTCCGCGCCCTGCTCGATGCTCTCCGACCAGCGCTGCATGATCGACTTCTGCTTGGTGTAAAAACGCACACCTTCCGTGCCGTAGGCATGCATGTCGCCAAACAGGCTCTTCTTCCAGCCACCAAAGCCGTGCCAGGCCATCGGCACCGGAATCGGCACGTTGATGCCGACCATGCCCACTTCGATGCGCCGGGCGAATTCGCGGGCGATGTTGCCGTCGCGGGTAAAGCAGCTGACGCCGTTGCCGAACTCGTGGTCGTTGACCAGCTTGATTGCCTCGGCAAAGTCATTCACGCGCACGCAGGCCAGCACCGGGCCGAAGATTTCTTCGCGGTAGATGCTCATATCTTTTGTCACGTGGTCGAACAGGGTCGCGCCGAGCCAGAAGCCGTTTTCCAAGCCGGCCTCGGTTGGCACGTAATCACGCCCGTCGAGTAGCAATTGCGCGCCGGCTTGCACGCCTTGTTCGATGTAGCCGCTGATGCGTTCCAGCGCAGCACGCGACACGATCGGGCCCATTTCAGCCTTCAGATCGCGGCCGTCGGTGATGCGCAGGTGCTTGGCGCGCTCGGTCAACGAAGCGATGACTTTGTCACCCACATCGCCTACCAGCACGGCCACGGAGATCGCCATGCAGCGCTCGCCGGCACTGCCGTAGGCGGCGCCCATCAGCGCATCCACGGTTTTTTCGATATCGGCGTCGGGCATCACCACCATGTGGTTTTTCGCGCCGCCCAGGCCTTGTACGCGCTTGCCGTTGCGTGCGCCGGTTTCGTAGATGTACTGCGCAATCGGCGTGGAGCCGACGAAGCTCATGGCCTTGACGTCCGGGTGTTCGAGCAGGGCATCCACCGATTCCTTGTCGCCCTGCACCACGTTGAACACGCCTTTGGGCAGGCCGGCTTCACGCAGCAGCTCGGCCATGAACAGCGAGGCGCTCGGGTCGGTCGGGCTGGGCTTGAGGATAAAGGTGTTGCCCGCCGCGATGGCGATCGGGTACATCCACATCGGTACCATCACCGGGAAGTTGAACGGCGTAACGCCCGCTACAACCCCCAAGGGCTGGCGCATCGTCCAGTTGTCCATGCCACGGGACACCTGGTCGGAATGCTCGCCCTTGAGCAGGTTGGGAATGCCGCAGGCAAATTCCAGAATATCGATGCCACGGTCGACTTCGCCCTGGGCATCGGTGAAGACTTTGCCATGCTCGGCGACGATGATGCGCGCCAGGTCGTCCTTGCGTTCACGCAGCAGGTGCAGGTACTCGAACAACACGCGAGCGCGACGGATCGGCGGTGTGTCGGCCCAACCGGCGAACGCGGCCTGGGCAGCGGCGACGGCTTCACCGACGGTCTGGCGGCTGGCCAGGGCGACCCGACCGGTGATTTCGCCGGTGGCTGGGTTGTAGACGTCTTGATAGCGATCATCGCGGCTCACGCGTTGGTCGTTGATGTAGTGCTCAATCGTGCTGGTCATGGCAGGTGATCCCTGGTGGGTAGCGTTGAGGCACACGATAGGCTTTCAGTTTGTTCCAAACCAGAGCAGAATCCTGAACTTATTGTCCTTGTGAGCGAACAATAGCACCATGGAAAAATCCGAGATCGAAGGGCTGTGGACCCATATTCACTGGTTGTCGGTGCTCGAAGAACAAGGCACCTACACCGCCGCCGCAGCGCGCCTGGGGGTGAGCAAGTCGGCGGTCAGCCAGCGCATCTCGGACCTGGAAAAGGCCACCGGCACCCGCCTGGTCACCCGCACCACGCGCAGTGTGCGGCTCACTGATGCGGGGCTGTCGTTGACCCGCGAAGTGCGCAGTGCTTACGAGCATATCGCCCGCAGCTTCTCGTCGGTGCGCGACTCGGCCGGGGAGATTCGCGGGCTGGTGCGCCTCACCGCGCCGGTGGCGTTTGCGCGGCAGCAATTGGTGCCGCATCTGTCGGAGTTTTTACAGCTTTACCCGCAAGTGCGCGTACAGCTGGACGTGTCGGATGCCCTGAGTTCACTGGCAGCCGAAGGTTATGACCTGGCGGTGCGCCATGGCTTCCAGGTGCCGGAGACCCATGTGGCGTGGAAGTTGTGCGACACCGGCTCGGTGCTGGTCGCCACCCAGGACTACCTGCAACGCCACGGCGAACCGCGCGAACCCAGCGACCTCAGCGCCCACAACTGCCTCTACTACCCACGCGGCGCCGACCAGCCGGCCTGGACATTTGAGCGCGGCGGCAAAAAAGTCGAACGCACCACCGTGCCCATCGCCGGTAGCTTTTCCACCAACAACAGCGAAGCCCTGCGCGACTCGGCGCTCAACCACCTGGGCATCGCCCTGCTCCCGGATTTCAGCGCCCAGGCGGCCCTGGCCAGCGGCAAGTTGGTACACGTGCTCAAGGGCTGGACACTCAAGGGCGCATTTGCCGATGAGATCTACTTGATCCGCCCGTATTCACCCCATGTGCCGAAGTCGGTGAGTGCGTTGGTGGGGTATCTGAAGGAGAAACTGTCGGATGGGTTTCGGTTTGTGGGATGAGGCGAGGTTGCGCGAATAAATCAGCGCCATTAAGCGTGGCGCTTATAGCCAACAGGTATTGATAACTGTCATTTATACCAGGCGTATCGTCTACGCCTGCCACTTACTATTTGAAGCGCACACCTAACCCGGTTAAATACCTTGGAGGCACCATGAGCAGTGCAGATTTCGACTCAGCAGTGGAAGCGGTCACACGGTTATTAAAACGACCAGCCGATGATGAACTTGTTGAACTGTATGGGTTATACAAACAATCCACACAGGGTGACAATAACTCTGCAAGGCCTGGCTTCACTGATTCTGCAGGAAAAGCTAAATGGGATGCTTGGAACAAACTAAAAGGTACGCCACAACATGAGGCCCAAGAAAAGTATATCGAATTAGCGAATAGCCTGATCAACCGAGAGAGCACCTCATAAGGGTCGGCCACCACACTCAATTGCAGTGAAATGCTCGCCAGCCCCGAACGCGCGAAGATCCTGGGGGTGTAGCATTTGCTGGAGCTGGCCCGCACCACGGTGGATCGCTCTATCGAGTGCCTGAAACCCGCAAAAGCAATGGCTTAAACACGGTCAAAAATGTGGGAGCTGGCTTGTCGGGTCGCCGCATCGCTGCGATGGCGGTGTATCAGTTAGAAAATCGGGTGCAGATATACCGTTATCGCAGGCAAGCCAGCTCCCACATTAGATCTGTGGCTGCTGCTCCATGTGGCTGATCAGTCAGTGGCCTTTCGACATGGTTTGTAAAGGGCCAGCAAGGCGTGTCCCTTTTAATTGCAGGACGTTTCCTAGACAATCCCTGCCGCCTTGTGCCTGTTGGAATCGATGGCTAGTCTGCGATCCGTCACTGCTCATCAGTGATCGGGTTTAGCAGCCTGACTTCAATAGGTATACGGTTCACCGCTGCATTTATGGTGGCTGTGCGTGGGGCATCTTCGGGTGCGCTGGTTTTCCTATTGACCGGTCTGCTAACCCGCGTACAGCGACCACCCTCGTTTAGCAGCGCGGGTGATAGCTCTCTGGTTCAATAGGAGTTACACCATGAAAAAAGTCGTCCCCGACCCACCCCGCAATTGCGCCAAAGACCGCGCCGCCTTCAACCGCGCCCTCGACCATTACCTGCCCACCCCAGGCGTTCACAGCGTGATCG
>NZ_CVTT01000087.1:120732-171002 GCF_900006605.1 Pseudomonas sp. 58 R 3
TCGACAGCGCTTCGGCCACCACGCTCAATTGCAGTGAAATGCTCGCCAGCCCCGAACGCGCGAAGATTCTGGCGGTGTGGCATTTGCTGGAGCTTGCCCGCACCACGGTGGATCGCTCAATAGAGTGCCTGAAACCCACCAAGGCAATGGCATAAACGCGGTAAAAAATGTGGGAGCGGGCTTGCTCGCGAATGCGGTGGGTCAGCCACATATGTGCTGACTGACACTGCGCTTTCGCGAGCAAGCCCGCTCCCACAATGGACCTGCTGAGTATTTGAGTTCTTTGGAAGCACATCGCATTAAACGGAACAGTTCTCGACAACTACGCCCACATAAACTTGTTATAGCCAGCCGCAATAATTCACCAAACAAACTTCACGTTGTTGAACTCAACTTGTTACTTGCAACGGTCATCACCAACAGCTTCTTGACGCCGCCATAAAAGCCATACAACTAATTGTAAATATTGAATAATCACCGCTAAACCTTCTCCTCTAAAACGCCCTTTTCAAACTCCCTTGCGCACAAACTTGCAAAACAACCACAACCGGCTACGTTCATGAATACCGTGAAAGCCATCAGCCATTACGCACAAAACCTGCCCGCCAGGTGAGGGGTTTTATTGCTCTAAAAACAGCGCCTGACACAGACACGGAACTCAAGTCTCAACACTCAAAAGGGATGCTTTGATGAAGCGCAGCCGGTGGTATCGTGCGTTCACGAAAAAGGGCCCAGCCGAACATTTTTGGCTGTCATTGGTGTGCTTTTCTGTACTGGTGATTGCCAGCTTTCTGTTGTTTGAACAACAGATCCAAGACTTCCTGATTCACCTCAACCTCTACCAACCGTCCACGCCTGCCCAGGTATTCAACCTGGCGCTGCTGCTGATCGCCCTGCTGGCGCTGGATGTGGTGCTGCCCGTGCCGTCGAGCATGGTGGCGTTGCTGGGGGTGGCCATGCTCGGCAGTGTCGGCGGTTACCTGGTGATCTTTATCGGGCTGTGCCTGGGTGCAGGCTTGGGGTATGCGTTGGGCGCCGGTTATTTTCGTTTGCTGTCCGGCCGCCTTGGCTTGCATCAGCGCTCGCCCGGGCAGTTGGCGTACCGCTTGGGCACGCTGTCGTTGATTTGCCTGCGCGGTGTGCCGGTGCTGGCGGAAACCTCGGTGGTGGCCGCCGGAATGCAACGCTACCCGCTGCGGGCCTTTTTGCTGATCACCACCTTGGCCAATGCCGGCCTGGCGCTGGCCTACACGGCCATCGGCACCTTCCTGATCGAGCAGAATTCATTGCTGGTCACGGTGCTGGCCAGCATGGTGTTGCCGCTGGTGTTTGTGGCGATTTACAGCCTGCTCAAACGCAAGCCCAGTGAGGACCAGCCCCTGCGTGGGCGGTTCACGGTCGCCTATGACTACCCGGTGATCTTCACCGACCACCTGTTCGACCCGCTCAACCCGTGCCTGCACCACCAGCTCATCACCCAGCACCCTGCGCCGGTCACGGTAATGGTGTTCGCCGATGAGCAACTGCTGCACAGCGCGCCTGCGTTGCGCGACCAGATCGACGCTTACTTCGCGGCCCATGCCGATCTGCGGTTGCTCGCCGCGCCTATCGCCGTGCCCGCCGGTGAACTGAGTAAAACCTCAGAGGTGTTGCAGCAACTCTACAGCGACATGCTGCAACACGGCCTGGACCGGCATTGCTACGTGCTGGCCCTGGGCGGCGGTGCAGTGCTGGATGCGGTGGGTTACGCCTGCGCGACTTTCCACCGGGGTATCCGGCTGATCCGTATTCCCAGCACAGTGCTGGCCCAGAACGATGCCGGTATCGGCGTCAAAAACGGCATCAATGCCTTCGGCCAGAAGAACCTGCTCGGCGCGTTCTACCCCGCCACCGCCGTGATCAACGACTTCCAACTGCTCACCAGCCTCACCCGCCGCGACCAGATCGCCGGGCTGGCCGAGGCGGTGAAAGTGGCGCTGATCAAGGACGCCGCGTTCTTCCAGTGGATGGAAGCCAACGCCAGCGCCCTCGCCCACTTCGACCACGCGGCCAGCCGCTATGCGATTCGCCGTTGCGCCGAACTGCACCTGGGGCATATCACCGGCGCCGGTGACCCGTTCGAGCGCGGCAACGGTCGCCCGCTGGATTACGGGCACTGGGCCGCGCACAAACTGGAAAACCTCAGCCACCACCGGCTGCGCCATGGCGAAGCCGTCGCCGTGGGCATGGCGCTGGATGGGCTTTACGCGAACGCACTGGGCCTGTTGAGCGATTCCGAAACAGAGCGGGTGATGAGCCTGCTGCACACGCTGGGCTTCAACCTGTGCCCGCCGGAGTTGAGTGTGACCGATGCCCAGGGCCGCTCGCCGCTGTTGCTCGGCCTGGAGGAATTTCGCCAGCACCTGGGCGGGCAACTGTCGATCCCCATGCTCACCGGCATCGGCCAATCGGTGGACCTGCATGCAATCGACAGCGCAAAAATGCACGCGGCGCTGCAACGGCTGGCGGCCCACAGCAACCCGGCACTGCCTGCCACCGAGGGCTACGCGCGATGAGCCCGATGAAAACCTGGATGACCCTCGGCCGCGTGTCCAACCTGCCCACGGTGTGGACCAATACCCTGGCCGCCGCCCTGCTCGCCAGCAGCGCCGGCGCCCTGGCGCCGCCGTCGTCGCTGGTGTGGGGGCTGCTGTTGATCACACTGTCGCTGCTGTACCTGGCCGGGATGTTCTTGAATGACCTGCTCGATGCCGACTGGGACGCGCAACACCACAACCCGCGCCCCATCACCCTGGGACTTGCCAGCCGCCAGCAAGTCGGCGTAGCCACAGCCTTGCTGCTGGTGTTCGCGGCAGCGGCGGTGCTGGGCCTGAGCCGTTTGATCGACACGCCGCATTGGCTGCTTGGCGGCGTGGTGCTGCTGGTGGGCTGCATTTTCGGCTACAACCTGCTGCATAAAAAATATGCCCACAGCGTGTGGCTGATGGGCGCCTGCCGCTCGGCGCTGTACCTCACCGCCGCCGCCAGCCTGGCGGTGCCGCCGGAGCCGATCTGGCTGTGCGCGATGCTGCTTGGCGCGTACATCAGCGGCCTGACCTACCTGGCCCGCCAGGAGCATCGCAACCAACTGATCAGCCGCCTGCCACTGCTGTTGATGCTCAGCCCGCTGGCGCTGGCGTTCTACTCCAGCAACCTGTGGTTCTGGCCGGTATTGCTGCTGTGGCTGGGCTGGTTGGGCTGGCATTACTGGAAACACCTGGCCCACCCGCAACAGCGCCAGGTGCGCGCGTTTATCGGCGCAGGTTTGGCCGCGCTGCCGTTGTTCGATGCGCTGGTGCTGGCGGTGGCGAACCAGCCGTTGGGCAGCCTGGTGTGTGTGCTGGTGTTTTTCCTGCTTCCCCACTTTCAGCGCTGGATCAAGCCGACATGAACATGCGCCCGGACTCTCTCGCCGACCTTCGCTTGAGCCTCACTCAACAGCTGGATGCCACGCAACTGCAGTGGTGGCTGCAGGCGCATGCACAGCTAGAAGCGCAGCCGCTTGCGTCCACCGTGGCGCTGCTGAGCGGCCAGTGCAAGCGCCAGTTGCCCGCCGCTGTTGTCGCGCCAGCCCGGGCACTGCTGATAGCCAAGGCACTGGAACACACGCCAACAGACGATCACCTGCCGCTGCTGCGCCAACTGTTCCGGTGGGGCGACGATCAGGAAAAAATCGCCCTGCTCAGCGCCCTCGACTGGCTCGACCGCGACGGGCTGTGCCTGGAGCTGGCGTTGCAGGCCGGGCGCACCAGCAACCCGCAGGTATTTGCCGCGCTGGCCCTCGACACCGCCTACCCATCACGTCATTACCCGGAACGCGCCTTTCACCAGCTAGTGCTCAAGGCACTCGGCATGGGCCTCGACATCGGGCGCCTGGCGAACCTGGCCCAGCACCATAGCGTGAACCTCAACCAACTGGCCCTCGACCTGCTCGACGAACAGCTCGCGGCCTCGCGCACCGTATCCCCAGGCTTGCCCAAAGCGATCGCCTTTGACCTGCTCAGCCCGGCGCAATTACAGCGCCTGCGCGGCCTGCGCCTGCCGCCCGAATGGCACGCCTACCTGAACTGATGCACATCGCCTTCCCTTGACGAGGATTCACCATGCTCAAGTATTTCGATCCGCATATCCATATGGTCAGCCGCACCACCGACGACTACCAGAACATGGCCGCCGCCGGCATCACCGGGGTGATCGAGCCGGCGTTCTGGCAAGGCCAGGCGCGCACCAGCCTGGGCAGTTTCGTCGATTATTTCGACACGCTGCTGGGTTGGGAACGCTTTCGCGCGAGCATGTTCGGCATCCACCACTTCTGCACCATCGGCCTGAACCCCAAGGAGGCCAATGACCTGTCGATTGCCAATGAAGTGCTGGAGATTCTGCCGCGTTATCTGGTCAAGGACGGCGTGGTGGCGGTGGGTGAAATCGGCTACGACGACATCACCCCCGAAGAGGACCGCTTCCTCGCCGCGCAACTGGAACTGGCCAAGCAATTCAACCTGCCGGTGCTGGTACACACGCCGCATCGCGACAAGATCGGCGGCACCAAACGCACCCTCGCCGTGATCCGCGAAGTGGGGATTGCCGAGCACCTGGTGATCATCGACCACCTCAATGAGCTGACCTTGCCGCTGGTGCTCGACAGCGACTGCTGGCGCGGCCATTCGATCTACCCCAACACCAAGATGTCGGAGCAGCGCATGGTCGCGTTGCTGCAGGAATACGGCACCGAAAAAATGGTGGTCAACAGCGCGGCGGACTGGGGCATCAGCGACCCGCTCAAGGTGCCCAAGACCGGCCAGGCGATGCTCGCGGCCGGGTTCAGTGAAGCCCAGGTCGAACAGGTGCTGTTCCATAACCCGGTGGACTTTTTTGCCCAGAGCGGCCAGCTCGACAAAGCCCTGGTGAGCACGCCGCTGCCCATCGACCAGCGCAAGCAATGGCAGGAAAACTCGGCCTTGCGTGGCCAGGACCCGGTGGTCAAATGAGCGCCGCCAAGGGCTGGACGGCCAGCCAGATCGGCTATTGCAGCAATGTGCACCCGGCCCGCGACCTGGCCGCGCTGCGCGCCTCCATCACCGAGCATTTTCAGGGTGTGCGCACCTTGCGCGGGCTGGAGCAACAAGACAGCGGCCTGTGGATCTGCGCCCAGGCGGCGGCGCAATTACAGCACGCCTCGGCACGCACGCAGTTTGTGCAGTTGCTAAAGCAAAGCGGCGTGCGCCTGACTTCACTGAACGGTTTCCCCTACGGCGACTTCCACAAAGGCGCGGTGAAAGCCGAGGTGTATTTGCCCAGCTGGGCCGACCCGCAACGGCTGGCTTACAGCCTGGACCTGGCGCACATCCTTGCCCACGCCCTGCCCGACGATTGCCGCCAAGGAGTGATTTCCACGGTGCCGCTGGGCTATGCCGCAACCTGGAGCAAAGCGCGGCAACTGCGCGCCGATGAACACCTCAGCCAACTCACGGAGGCACTTGCCGATCTGCAGCGCAAAACCGGCAAGAACATTGTGTTTTGCCTGGAGATGGAGCCCGACTGTGTGCTGGAAAACACCGAGCAGACCCTCGCCTTCTTCCAGCGCCGGCAGGCCATGGACCCGAACCATGCCTACCTGGCGCTGTGTTTTGATGTGTGCCACCAAGCAGTGATGTACGAGGATTGTTATCAATCCCTGGACCGGCTGCGTGCGGCCGGCGTGCCGGTGGGCAAGGTGCAGCTGTCCAACGCGATGATCTGCCACTTACCGCCCGACGATGCCACGCGGCGCGAAGCCGTGCTCGACACCCTCGCAAGCTTTGCCGAAGCCACCTACCTGCACCAGGTCAAGGCACTCGATGCACAGGGCGGCCGTGTGGCCTGGCCCGACCTGCCGGCGGCCCTGCAGGCGTGCGCCGGGTTCAACGAGCTGCGCATTCACTTCCATATCCCGCTGTTCAGCGAACACCTGCTGTTGCCCGAACTGCGCGGCAGCCAGGTGGCCCTGGCCCAGACCTTCGACTACCTGGCCGCCCACACCGAGTTTCGCCCGGTGCTGGAGGTGGAAACCTACAGCTGGGGCGTGCTGCCCGCGCAACTGCGGCCCACCACGCAACAGGCGCAGTTGGAAGGTATCGCCGCTGAGTTGCGTTGGGTCGAGGGCCAATTGCGCCAGCGCAACCTGCTGCAATCCTTGGTGCAGGAGGCGTATGCCGATGCGCTCTGAGCAACCGCTGCTGCTGATCAATGTGGTCGGGCTGACGCCGTCGCTGCTGGGCGAGGCGACGCCGCAGATCAACGCGCTGCTCAAGACCGCCAAGCTGGCCAGCCTGCAACCGGTGTTCCCCGCCGTGACGTCCACGGTGCAGGCCTCGATCCTTACCGGAGCGCCGCCGTCGCAGCATGGGATTGTCGGCAATGGCTGGTACGTTCGCGACCAGGCCGAAGTGCGTTTCTGGCTGCAACCCAATGCGCTGATCCAGGGCGAAAAGGTCTGGCACACCCTTAAGCGTGAAATGCCGGGCTTTCGCTGCAGCCAGTTGTTCTGGTGGTACAACATGTACGCCGATGTGGACGCCTCCATCACCCCGCGCCCGCATTACCCGGCCGATGGGCGCAAGCAATTTGGCCTGTATTCGTCGCCGCCCGGTTTGCATGAGCAGATCGAGGCGCAGATTGGCGAGTTCCCCTTCCACGGTTTTTGGGGGCCGGCGGCGGGCATCGCGTCGAGCCGCTGGATCGTCGAGTGCGCCATGGCCGAGTTCCAGATCAGCCGGCCGCACCTGCAATTGATCTACCTGCCCCACCTTGATTACAGCTTGCAGCGCGTGGGGCCTGAGCACCCGTCGATTGCTGATGAAGTGCGCGCCATCGACCACGAAGTCGGGCGTTTGCTGGCCTTCGCCGAGGCCCAGGGCGCGGCGGTGATGCTGCTGTCTGAGTACGGCATCGAAGCCGTCGCGCAGTCGGTGTCGATCAACCGCGTGCTGCGCGCCGAAGGCCTGTTGCAGGTGCGCCAATCCTTGAGCTGGGAACTGCTCGACCCCGGCGCCAGCGCGGCGTTTGCGGTGGCGGACCATCAGGTCGCGCATGTCTATGTAAAGCACGTGCAAGACATCCCTCGCGTTAAAGCCTTGTTGCAGTGCCAGCCCGGCATCGAGCAGGTGCTGGACAAGGCCGAGCAACGCGCCTGGCAGCTCGACCACCCCCGCAGCGGCGAGTTGGTGGCCGTGGCCGCTGCCGGGTTCTGGTTCGATTACTACTACTGGCTGGATGAGCGCAAAGCGCCGGATTTTGCGCGCACCGTGGACATTCACCGCAAGCCCGGCTACGACCCGGTGGAGCTGTTTATCGACCCGGCCATTCGCTTGCCCAGGCTCAAAGTGGCGCGCCGCCTGCTGCAAAAAAAGCTCGGTTTTCGCTACTACATGGACCTGATCCCACTGGACACGGGGCTAGTCCGTGGCAGCCATGGCCGCCTGCCCACCAGCACGCAGACCGGCCCGCTGCTGATCACCAATTGCGACCTGGCGTTGCCGCAGCAACTGGCGGCGACGGCAGTCAAGCAACTGCTCCTGGAGCACTTCCTGGGGCGCCCTCACCTCGAACTGGCGAATGCCAAGGAGCTTTCATGCGGCGAGCCTTATCGATAACGGTCCTGAGTGCCCTGGCCGGATTGGCCCAGGCACAGGACACCAACCCCTTCGACTGCAGCAACTTTTTGCAGTTTGGAGGCAATCTCGACGCCACCCGGGCCGCCTTCACCCAAGGCCCCGACACCCTCGCCTGGAACTGGTTCGCCTGCCTGAACCAGCCCGCCGGCGCGCAAAGCCCTGACCGGGTCTGGGAAACCCTGAAACCGTCGGACCAGGTCTACCTGCCTAACGGCGCCCAACCGCTGCCCTACGGCCAAAGCGTGCCACCACCCGCCGCCGTGCTGACCCAGGCCCAGGCGATGGGCATGAACCCCAACCGCATCTTGCATAACCTCAACGCCACGCAACAGGTGGACGGGTTGATCCTGCAAATGGGCGGCCAGGTGCCGGCGGCCGAAAAAGGCCAGGCAGTGCGCTTCCAACTGCTGATGGGCCAGGACACCTTCAACTACATCCTGCAGCAGAAGGTTTACAACGTGAATGGCCAGGCCGCACTCACCAGCGACCTGAACTTCCCCTCCACCGCCTGGGAGCTCAAAGCCGCGTGGCTGTGGATCGGTAACGACACGGCCTACCAGCAACAATTGGCCAGCCAGGGTTATTACATCGCCCAGGCCTATTACCAACAGGGCAAGCAGTATCAGGTCGGCTATGCGGCGCTGAGCGGCTTGCATGTGATCAACAAGCTGAACCCCGATTGGGTGTGGACCACCTTCGAAAACCGTAACAACAGCCAGTACACGGTGACCAACGCCGCCCCCGCCGCGCCCATGACCAACAGCACCGGGCCAACAGCGGCGGCGCAGCCGGTGAACACCACCTTCCAGGCCCAATACCCGGCGCTGGCGCAGTACGAACTGATCGGCGTGCAATCCAACACCACGCCAACGTTACTGGCCAACTCCCAGCTGGAATCGGCCTTCCAGAGCCAGTCTTCGTGCTTCGCCTGCCATGGCACCGCCGCTTACTCGCCCAAGCAGGGCTATTTCAATTTCGCCTTGAACAAAGACGGCGGCATCGTCTACCCCACCGCGCCGCTACCCGCCTCCGACTTTGTCGGCTACCACAAACTGGACTTTGTCTGGTCGCTCAAACGCGCCCAGTGGCAACGCTAAGGAGCCTCACATGAGCGTCTTGAATTTCCCGCGTATCTACCTGGGCGGCCATATGTTCTGGAACCCGCCGACCGCCAACAACAATGACATGTACCCGCTGTACGATGCGGTAAAAATGCAGATGAACTGGCCGTTCCTGAAGGCCTTCGACATCACCCCGTTGAACGCCGCCAGCACCTTGCTGCCCTGGACCATCGCCCCGCTGCCGCCCGCCAGCGTGCCCGATTACGTGATGCAGGTGCCGGGCAACGCCGCGCAGTTGACCACGCCGATGATCCCTGGCGAGTGGAACCTGTTTGGCGACAATGCCTGCGGCACCGTGAGCTACAACCAGACCCAGTCGGTGATCACCGGCGGCGAGTTGCCGGGCGGTGGTTATGTGAGCCAGGACCCGCTGATCAACCAGAGCTTCCAGCTGCTCGGCAACCCCTTCGGCGGTGCGCCGAGCTCGCCGGCGAGGTTTGTCGACGTGAGCCCGTGGCAGAACACTTTTACCGCGCTGTACTTCGACAAGCTGGTGCTGGGCAATGCCGCGTGCGGCCTGACGCTCAATCGCCAGTTCCGCATGCTCGACCGTTTCCTCAACTTCAACTGGGCCAACCTCGGCGGCCTGGCCTACGTGACCACCACCTGGCAAACCTGTTTCCCCAAAGAAAACCTGGAATGGGTGATCGGCAATTCGGCCTTGCTGCAAAACCTGCAAACCCAGATGGCGCAGCAAAATGCCAAGGGCTTGATGTTCCGTTTTTCAACCTACCTGACGTGCTACGACAAGAACGGCATCCTCAACAACTACCCGCCGATCGACACCCACTCTTCCAGCGCCGCAGCCCAGGCCCAAGTGCAGGCCATGTACCAACAGGGGCTGGATAACGTCGGCGATATTTTCTTCAACCCGGCCTATAGCCGCACGGTCGGCACCCTGGGCCTGTGGCTCGACGATGAGTTCCCCACCGCCCCCGCCGGCCGGCGCCTGGTGCCGGCGGGCGCAGTGCCCATCTACAAGACCTCGCCAGGCACGGCCACCCAGGCGCAGCTCGGGGTAATCTCGGCGCAGGCCCACGACGACACCTTGTCGCTGGACCTGGGCAATGCCTTCCCGTTCTACCCGATCGACAAGACGGCGGACATCCCGGTCGCGGCCAAATTCCAGGCGGGCAATTACCAGATCGGCATCCGCCAGGGCACACAATTCAGCCCGCTGGCCAGTTTTGGTTATGACGATTATCAACAGGCGGCCTTCGACAAACGCGCGGGCATCCTCGACCTGCCGCTGGGCGTGGACGCCCAGGCACTCCTGCAAACCGGCACCCTGGAATTGCAACAGCCCGGCACCACGCCCGTGATCGCCGCGACCCAGCAGATGTGGACCGCCGAAGTGGTCGAGAGCGCCAGCTTTATCGACGTGGGCGATACCAGAACCCTGCAGGTGATGGTGCAATACGACGGCCTGCCCGCGCCCGCCGGCACCACCTTGTGGGTGGCCGAATACGGCAATGCCTACATGCTGTGTACCACCGATTATTACCTGGCTTTCAGCAACGCGGCGAACTTCACGCTGTTTAACAACGACCCGGCCAACCTGACTAAAAACAGCGCCAATTGGCCGCAATTCCAGGGCGCAACCCCGCTGCGCAGTCACGTGACCGAGGGCACCGGCCGCCAATTGATGGCCACGCGGCTGGCGGTGTCGGCCGATCAAATGACGCCGGTGACCTATCAGGAGTTCTTACCGACACCTGCCGCCGTCGCCTTAAGCCCAACGCTCACGTTCGCCAACCCAATCGCCATGCAGGGCACTTTGCAAGACCCGCTCAACAGCACGGTGCAATACAGCCTGGCGAAGATCCAGACCGACGCCAACGGCATCGCCAACCTGACCGTTACGGCCCAGGCGCCGGGTTTTCCGACCTTGCGTTTCTTTGTGCAGGAAGGTCAGCAGGCCCCGGCGATCCCGTTCAGCTTCCCGCTGCCCACGGCCTTCACCGACTTCCTCGCCCCCCTGCGCGTGCTGCCGCTGGAGCCGCAGTTGCAGCAGAACTTCGTCGACGCCTGGAACCTGATTTATCAGCGCGAAAACGCCGGCCAGCTGATCTGGGAGACCTTCATCTATCCCTACATCCTCCAGCCGTTCTATTACCTGTACCCGATCATGAGCAAGTTCATGCCGCTCAATTCCTTGTCGCGCATTGAGGGCGCGGTGGACCAGCTGATTGTGTTGATCAGCAAGCCCTATCAGGAAGAAAGCACCCTGGCGATGCCCATCACGCGGGACATGCCGCAAAGCCGTCGAGCCGTGCTGGAGCTGTGGGCGAACGCCCTGGTGAAATGCAACTACCCGCCCGTGCAATTGAGCATGAGCGACTACCACTAAGCCACACACAGGAGCGCGGGTAGCCTGACGGCTGCCCGGCACCCCACAGGAGTGCCCCATGAACACCCGCCTTTTGAGCCGACTGTTGCTGCTGCTTGTGTTGCTCAGCCCCGCCGTGTTTGCCGCCGACGACAGCGGCGCCGTGTACTTCACCAATGGTGTGCACAACAGCGAAGGATGTAATGCGCAGAACGGCAACTGCATCGCCAAACGCATGCCCGGCGAGCCTTCCGATCCGTTTTTCCCGGCGCAATGGATCAGCGACTGGACCATGTACCGGGTCACCAACAACTACGCGAAAAACCCGCCGCCCTATAGCAATCCACCCTCAACCCTCACACCTGCCGACTACACGGTCTCGCGCGGGACGAGCTATTACGACACCACGTACATCCCGCCGGATGGCGACGGTTTCGGCGCGATGATGGAGCACTACGAGAAGTACTGCCTGCCGATCTTTCCGATCAAGAACAACAACTACACCTGCTCGTTCGTGTCCCTGGGCAACAAGGCGTACTTTTTGACTTACCCGCAGGACCGCCCGAAAGACATGCCGGCGTGCTGCATGTTTTCGCCGATGAACCACCCGCCGCGCCAGGACTTTATCGAGCATCTGCCCTACAGCGCCGAGCGCAGCAAAAACCTCAACGCCAGCGTGCAGGCCTATGCCCTCGACCTGCAATCACCGGCGGGGCCGATCCTGTTTGGGTATGCCTTTAACAAGCGCCAGACCGGCGCACCGCCCTACCGCTCGCCGCAGTCGTTCTTCTTCTCCGGGGACACCAGCGTGGCCAATGCGCCGATCGTGAGCCAGAACTACACCAACTTCCGTATCGCCAAACCCGACCCGAAACAGACCTGGGACCAAGTGGCCGCCATGTGCCCGTCCAACCCGCCGCCGTGCCAGTTGTTCGAGCCGCCGGCGTCCCGGAGCAACGGCCATAAGGCGCAATGGAACCAACTGATGCAGCGCAAGCCTTGAGGATAATCATCATGAAAACCCTACTGAGTGTGATGCTGCTGGGGCTGGTCAGCCTGCCGGCCCTGGCGCGCGAAGCACCGCAGCCGTCGCTGCTGGCCACCCAGCTCAATTGCCAGCCACCCACCAGCGCCCCGGCCGCCAATGCGCCGCAGGACCAGTTCGATCAATACAGCTGGCAGATGTTCGTCGCCCTGAACTGGCCGGCCCAGGACGGGCAGCGCGGCACGCCCAATTGCAACAAACAGCCTGGGGATTCGGGCTACACCGTGTGGCAAACCTACAAGACCGTCAGTGAGATCTTCCTGCCCGGCGCCGCCAACCCTGGGCCGTGGAACAGCCCACTGACGGCCCGCAGCCTGGGCATTATCAATATTGCCGCGTTGAAGAACAGTTCATTGGTCAACTCCATCGACCAGGCGGTCGGTGGCTGGTTGATCGACCAGGCGGGCAACCCGACCTACTACGACATCTCGGCCAACCAGGCGTCCTATAACTACATTGTCGGCAACCGCTTCTACAACGCGAATGTGGTGTCCAAGGCCAGCAACATCAGCTTTCCCAACGGGGTGATCGAGATCAAATCGAGCTGGCGCATCCTCACGCCCAGGGACAACGCCAGCCATTACCTGACCCAGATTGCGCGCGTGGCCACCTTCAACAACCAGGGCCAGCGCACCGGCGTGACCGAGGCGTATCTGGGGCTGGTGGGCCTGCATATCATCACCAAGGTCAATGGCTACCCGCAGTGGATCTGGTCGACCTTCGAGCAGATCGAAAACGTGCCGCCCAAGGCCAGGGTCAATGGCCAGTGGGTCGATCAACCGGTGTCCGGTACGGCGTATTCCTACTACAACCCTGTGGCCCCGGCTGCCACGCTCAACCAGTCGCCGTGCAACTGGCAAACCCAGGGCACGCAACTGGTCTGCGTGCCCAAGCCCGGCACCACGTTCAAGACGCCGAACCCGCTCAACCGCGTCACACCGATTGCCGACGCCACAGGCTGGGTGAATGCCAACTACCAGGCCAGCCCCGGCCTGCAACGCAGCGTCTTGAAGTACTACCAGCTCATCACCACCCAGCGTCCGCTGATGCCCAACAACCCGAGCAACCCGCTGGGCCAGCCGACGCCGGCACTGTCGGCCAACGTGACCATGGAGAGCTATATCCAGCCCAACAGCAGCTGCATGAATTGCCACTCCATGGCGACGCCGGTGAAGAGCCCGTTCAAGTCTGACTTCTCGTACCTGTTCAAATTTGCCAACCCGCCCGTCACCCCACACGCCACGGACAAGGAATAGACCATGAGCATCCTCAATGGACCACGACTGAATTTCTGGGGCGGCATCCGCACGGACGTGAGCTTGCCGAACAACTCACCGACCATTCCGTTCAATGGCAACCCGAACTGGCCGCTGTTCGACCTGACCACCTCGACCCTGGCGCCGGGTGCGCAGTCTTATACCGATGACCAGTTGAACAACATGATCAACGCGCCGGCAGGCAATTACTACACGGCCGGCGGCTGGAACCACTACGGCCAGCACGTGGTGGACATGCAGAATGCCTTGATCAGCTCCCAGGGTGTGCCGGGCAACATCAGCACCACCGGCGACATGATTGGCCAGCCGGTGTACCTGCTCGGTTCGGTGGACCCGGTGACCGGCCAGGGCCCGGTCTCCGGCCCGATGATGGTGGACCTGGACCCCAGCGCCTCGACCACCACGCAGATATTTGTGGGTGGCCTGCAAATTGGTGGCAACGACAACATCCAGTTGCTGATCCGCAACAATGCGGTATGCAGCAGTTACGACGTGACCGGCCGCGTGCTCGACCCGGCAAAAATGGACGCACCGGGCTCGTTCCATGCCAGTGGCACGTTCCAGTTGACCTTCCCGCTGAGCAGCATCGTCAGCTGGAACCAGAACAGCGCCGGCCTCAGGGCAATTATTCAGGCGCCGGGGGCGACGGGCATTGTCTTGCGGTTTGTGATGTTCGAGATGTGCCCGCAGATGACCACGGCGCAGTTGGATGCTGATTACGCCGCCGGTAAATACACGCCGAACCCGAGCATCGGCCGGGTGATCGGCACCCTGGCCCCGGCGTTTGCCGGCGAACTGCCGGGCTGCCAACCGGGCCGCCAGATCGTCAACCAGGCCACGGGCAACGCCGCCTACGCGGCGCTGGGCAACAACGGCTTGCTGAGCCTGGATATGGTCAATGTCATCCCCAAGCAGACCTTCCGCGCCGTGCGCGATGACATCACCAGCCCCATCGGGCCGAATGCCAATTACGGGCCGGTGACCATTGCCGCCGGTGCGGCGCCGCTGACGACGCTCAACCCCGTCGCCAGCCCGCTGGTCAATTACTATGTGTACGGCGGTATCGTCGACCTGCCCCTGAGTACCAGCCAACAGCAAGCCGTGCGAACCACCGCGTTGAACATCACTGCGCCCAATGCAGTGAACGGTAAAAAACTCAACGCCACCGAGGCCGCTTACCGGGTGTCTGCCGACCAGCGCAATGTGTACCTGGAGGACTACCCCAATGGCCTGACCATCACCTTGCGGGTCAGCTACCTGGGCGGGCCGGTGCCCAACGCCACCCAGGTGAACCTTGCAGCCAGCGCGCCGGGGGTTTACGGTCAAAAGCAGTACGTCGACTTTCTCAACTTCCCCCCTTCGCTGACCGTGAATGCAGGGCAACAGACGGTAAGTTTTCCGGTCACGCTCAAAAGCGGCAGCGCCGGCCAGGCCGGTTTTGTCGCGCTGACCTGCACGGCCAATGGCGTGGGCGATGGCGCCTTCTTCACCAACCTGCGCAAATACGCCCAGACCGATTTCGGCATAGCCAAGGGCAGCACCATCACCTGGGCCCAGGTTTACCCGAACGTGTTGCGCTTTCACTACCTGGCCTTCCCCGCCATGTCCCGCTATGTGCCGCTCAACCAGCCCGACGCGATCATGGCCGCCAAGAACGCGATTTTGGCGCGCACCTCGGACGCCTATAAAGGCACCACGCTGTTCATGCCGGTCGTGCGCTCGATGTCGCCGGCCCAACGGGCATTGTTGCGCGCCTACCTCACCGGCAGCCCATGGCAGCCACCGCAATAGGAGCACAGCCCATGACCTTGCATATCCCGGCGCAGCCCATTGAGGCGCTGCGCCCCAGTACACTGATCGCCGAAGGCCTGCTCAACCCGCGCGGCCTGTGCCTGCAAGACGACGGCAGCCTGCTGCTGGCCGAAGCCGGCTCCGGCCTGGCGGACCAGCCGTTCAGCGGCCGCATCAGCCACCTGCAACCCAACCCTGCACGGCCTGGCGAGTACGTGCCCGGCGACGTCATCGCCCACGGCTTTCGCAGCATGAACATGCAGGCGCGCATGCTGCGCGATGAAATCATGGGCGTGTCGGACATTGCCTGCGGTGAGGGGCGTTGCCTGGCCAGCCTGACCGACTATGTCGGCGGCTCGCAACTGCTCGATCTGCAATACAGCCCACCTGAACCGGTGTTCCACAGTCGAGGCAATTTGAATGCGCTGTGCTACCACCCAACGCGCCACAGCTGGCTGGCGGTAAAACCGGATGCCAACCAACTGGTGGAATTCACTGAAGGCCGGGACGAACGGGTGCTGGCGCAATTGCCGGAACTCGATCAGGGCCAGGACGCCGTGCCCGTGACATTGGTGTACGAACCGCAGACGGACGCCGTGCTGATCAGCCTGTTCTCCGGCGAGCTGCACGGCGACCCGGCGCGCAAGGGCATCGACTTTGCCGATTTTGCCGGTCAAGTGATCCGCGTGCACCCGGCCAGCGGGCAAATAGAAGGCGTGATACGCGGCCTGCAATTGCCCACGGGCCTGGCGTTGTGCCCGCGCGGCAGGCTGCTGGTGCTGGAGCTGTGCAGCCACCTGCAGCAACCGCTGCTGCCGGACTGGAGCGGCGAGCCGCTGCACGGCGGTTTCACCCGGTTCAGCGGGCGTTTGCTGCGTTGCAACCTGCACACCCGGGAAGTCGAAGTGCTGGTGCGCGGCCTGGATACGCCGTCCAACTTATGCGTGGTGCCGGGCGCCGTACTGGTCAGCGAAGGCATGGGATTGAGCGGTCGGCACATCCCAATGCCTACCGACAGGGTGGTGCCATTAAGCGGCAAGATAAGGCGGGTGCCGCTCTGAAAGCGACCTTATACCGCGTCCCCCAACAGCAAAACGGTCGCAGGCCAGGCACGAAACGATGGATTGTGCTCAGTGCGTGAGCATGATGCCTGGGTGCAAAAAACATAATACACACACGGTTTTCACGCGGTTTTCACAGTGGCGCGCCTAGCCTGAACTCAGCTCCTAAGTGAACACCTTTTAAGCCCGCGCCCCCATCGTGGGCTTTTCTTTGTCTGATGTCCGTGCGGGCCGAGCGGTTAGAGGTGTAGACAGCCCAGATCATGACCCGCCAACAACGTGAAGGCATTCACACTTCTGCAACGCCAGTGTTGAGGCACAAAAAAAGCCCCAATAGTATTTCCCTCCACCCGAGCGCTCACTCTTATACGGATATTGCTCTGCGCCAGCTCGGGCGCTGGCACGTGTGCAGGCAATCAAACATTGAGGTTTGCCATGCGTCTTACCCAACTCGCACCCGCCGCCGCCCTGTTCAGCCTGTTTGCCCTGCCCGCCCACGCCGCCGACCTGACGGCCCTGACGGGCGCCCTGTCCTCCGCCCTGGGTGGCAGCAACAACAACACCGTCAACACCACTGGCAACAACACCTCCTGCCAGCAGCAGATCCGCGACCTGCAGGCCAACATCAATGCAGCCAACGCCAAAGGCGACACCTTGCGCGCGACAGCCTTTCAGGCGGCCCTGACGCAAACCAATAAAAGCTGCAGTAACGCGCGCTACAACACCCAGGCGCAGGTGGATACCAACCCACAACACCAGCAAAACGTGAACAAGGCTGCGGATGCGATCAATGCCATCGGTGGTTTGTTCAAGTAAGTCGAAAAGTGATGTGAGAAGAGCCCGCGGTTGCGGGCTTTTTTATGCCTGCTCTTTGGCTGCCTGCTGCGTGCAGCCCGATACGATAGACATGCTTTAATGGGCGCCATATCACCACAGCAAAGGAATTGCCCGATGAACAAATATCTCCTGTGCTCGCTATTGGCACTGGTTGCGGGCTGCAGCACGGGGCCTTATCTGCATCCGGAGTCGTCTGTGGGCCAGAATGCCCTGCTCTCACGTACCTGCCCCGGTGCACACGCGGCCATGAGCTTTACGGCACAACCAGAAAAACTCAACTGGGTTCGCGTGCTGGTGTATGTAGCGCCACCGGGCACGCGCAGTTGGCCAGGCAATGTGAAGTCAACCGACAGCGAACTTCGTCTGTTCGGGCGCCTCTATAAACCGAGCCAGGGCTACACGAAAACGCCGCTTTGGGTAAGTGCCGCATCGCCTGAAGTGAGCGTGCAATTGGCATCCGGGCGGACTTACCGGGTCAGCGTCGAGCAGTTGAAAACAGGGTTCGACCCCGCGCAAATATCCAGCTCCGACACCCAAGGCACACCCCTGGGTAAAGGTGACATGGACGACTTTACGCTGACCTTGCCGGACATCTTCGTCAATGGCGAAAAAGTCCCCATGGCGCCGATTTACTTTAAAAAGCGTGAAGAGCGTTATGCGCCGGTGTTCAACTGCTGAGTTGAATCGCCACGCGGTTATAAACCGGTGATTGTTGATGGCTAAGGATATTTCAAATGAACGGACGCACCTTGCTGGTCGTTATGTTGCTTGCCCACCCCACGCTATCCTTTGCAGCCACCCAACCTGGTGACGGGAAGGTACTTGGGGCCAGCGATGGCCTGATGTACTCCCGGGCGCAATTTACCTGCGGGACGCTGCCCGCCGATCTTGTTGCCGATTACGTAAAGGCATCCAAGCTGATTGCTGGGCCTAGCGCGGAATACGATGAAGGCTATGAACAAGTCGTCTCCCGAGGGGAACGCAATTGGCCGGCTATCCCGAGCGCTGAGCAGCGAGCACTCGAATGCCAGAAGTCCAAAGAGAACCTGGTAATCAAGGTGAAGTTGGCACAACGCTGGTTTCCTGAGGCTTACAAGTAAGCGCTGGAAGTTATTGCCACCCGCTCATATTTATCTAATGGAGCGTCCACTCCAGGGTCGTCGACCTCTCACAAAACTGAGGCTCTCAAAATATTTAAGGATATTTCAATACGTTATATATTCTATTTAATTTTAAATAACACTAAACGCATAACTCCTTTATAAAGACCAACACAACAAGAAAACAGCGAACACGTGATAAGCCTATAGCACTCCACGCTCAATGGACACGAAGGAATGTAAACTTATGACTGTCTCAACGAAAAATCTTGTTAATCCAACTACCTCTTCGGCAAGCTTCCAAACAAGTGAAGATTACCAAAGCCTCCAGAGTTTTTCACACGCTTATGATCGAGGAGGTTTTTATATAAATGGAAAGCCGTCTTACACCATTACGCAGGCAGCGGATGAAATAACCCGAGGTGGTTACTATTGGGGCGACAATGACCATAACGGCAAATACAATTTCACCTACAGCTTTCTGACCTCAGAAAGTAAATCTTACGCCGCCGAGAAAGTTTCCGGCTTCGCCGCTTTCAACGCACAACAAAAGTCCCAGGCAGCCCTTTCGTTTCAATCCTGGTCAGACGTCGCCAATATCTCATTCCGTGAATCTAACAGCGGAGGCGACGCCCATATATCCTTGGGCAACTATAGTAATGATCTGCAGCATGGCGGTGCCCGGTCGGCTTTCGCGTTCTACCCAAACAATAGCGGAAACAGTGACGCACTGTTTTATACCAATAAAAGCTACCAGGAAAATTTAACGCCAGCGAATGGCAATTACGGCCGTCAAACGCTAACCCATGAAATGGGCCACACGCTTGGCCTGCAACACCCAGGCGCCTACGATGCCAGCGTGGGTCAGCCGTCCTATTCGGATGCGAAATATGCCGAAGATACACACGGCTACTCCGTGATGAGTTACTGGAACGAGAGCAACACCCATCAAAACTTCAGTAAAGGCGGTGGCGAAGCCTATGCAGCGGGCCCGCTGATCGACGACATTGCTGCGATCCAGAAGCTCTACGGCGCCAACTACGCCACCCGCGCCGGCGACACTACTTACGGGTTCAACTCCAATACCGGGCGGGATTTCTACAGCGCCACCTCCAATGCCGACAAGCTGGTGTTCTCGGTATGGGACGGTGGCGGCAACGACACCCTGGACTTCTCCGGTTTTACCCAGAACCAGAAGATCAACCTGACTGAGGGCGCGTTCTCCGACGTCGGCGGCCTTGTGGGTAACGTGTCCATCGCCAAGGGCGTTACCCTCGAGAACGCTTTGGGTGGCGCAGGCAACGACCTGATTATCGGCAACAACACAGCCAACATCATCAAAGGCGGTGCCGGCGACGACATCATCTACGGCGGTGGCGGTGCGGACCAACTGCGGGGCGGCGCCGGCAACGACACCTTTGTGTATGGTGCCAGTTCCGACTCCAGGCCAGGGGCTGCAGACAGGATTTTTGACTTTACCTCGGGTTCGGACAAGATCGACCTGTCGGGCATTACCAAAGGTGCAGGCTTGAGCTTCGTCAATGCATTCACCGGGCATACCGGCGATGCGGTGCTGAGCTATGCCTCGGATACCAACCTGGGCACCTTGGCGGTGGACTTCTCCGGGCACGGCGTGGCCGATTTCCTCGTCACCACCGTGGGCCAGGCGGCCATCAGCGACATCGTGGCGTGATGTAAAGCGCGGCGCTTCGGCGCCGCGTTCTGAGGAGCCAGAAGTGGATTCTGGCCTTTAGACTAATTGTCGTAGAAGTACCACATTACCGCTATCACAGTGGCAACCCATCCGAGGGTAAGCAGAAATGATAGACCTGCGAGCCGCTTATCCATGGTGCCCTATCAAAAGTCAGATGAACGCAATACGAACGCCTCGAATCAGACGGCTCTAATCAGACGGCTCTAATCAGAGTAGTTCAGTGCTCTCAGTGTGCAATGGCCTGTACCTGGCGATCAGTCCCTGGTCGACAGTGCTGGTGATTACCCTAGCTCAATGAGCGGGAACATCAGGAACCTTTTGCAAAATCCGGAAGCAGTGCTGCTTGCTTTTACATCAATCAGTTAGCGAGCGCCCAGCATGATCCTGAGAAACACCTTACTGTGCATTGCGCTTGTCGCCGCCGGCTTCCTTGCCGGGTATGCAGCGAAACCAACCCGTGAACTTCAAGTAACAGCCGGCCAACTCATAGAGTGTGGCCGGGTAATCATGCCGACTCTTGGTATGTAAGTGTGATCTCTGCGTCAGAAAACTTGTCATTGGCTTGTGGGCCCATCCAGCATGGATGGCGTTCCAGTAACGCCGACACCCATTCGGCGGTCGAGAGTCTTAAATCTACATTGCAAGGAGTGCGATATGCCAGTGGTAGCTGTGCTGAATGATGAGTCAGACCAAGGTGAGATTTTAGGCGCGCTGAAGGCCTATGGTCTGGTGCTGGCTAACTACTACACCCGCCCCGGCGCATCGGAGCTGACCACGGAATTAAGAGCCGCGCTGGGCAGTAGATCTGATGAGAATCAGCTGATTTGCCATAATCTACCGCTGGCGATAGAAGGCGACCCCTCGTGGACAAGCGTGCTTGTGCTCCCTCCCCGGTATCACTTTAAATACCGTGAAACGATGGCCTTGGCGGCTCGAGCGCTCAGCGCTGCCGATGAAAGTAACGAGAAGGGAATGTTCTTGTATCACGAGCCGTAGACGCCCAAAGTGGACTGGCGGTGGCATTCAGGGATAACACTTAACGCATGACAGCATGGCGAAATCAGAGCTTTTGGAGCAGGGTTGGGGTCATTGCCTGGCTGACGCTGCTTATGGCCATTCCTGACGCTGGCGACACAGGCTGGTTGGATGCAGGCGCGTCCAATCGTAAGCGAGTCTTCAGCCCTGGCTTCATTGCGTTGTGCGCCATTGTGGTGGTGGTTGAGCTGACAGTGCTGAACCACTTCTATGGGGTGCGAGGATGAGGTGAAGGCGGTACGCTTATATCTTGTTACAACTATTCACCTGCAGGCACCGCCCGCAAAGAACTTCAAACTTTTGTCCTAGTCCCAATGCCAGGCGTGCTTTAAACCGTGAGCGCCTGCTGACAACCCATAGAGGTTCACAAAATGAAAATGACACTGCCCGTCCTGTTTTTGGGCGTTCTCATTGCGCAAGGAGCGATGGCTGCCGGAGATGGCACAGCCGGCCTTGGAGGCGGCGTTGGTGGTGCACTTGGCAACATCGTAGGTCAACAGCTTGGCGGCTCGACGGGTGCGGCGGTAGGCGCAGGCGTAGGTGGTGCTGCCGGCAGTGCTGTCGGTGCTCAAAGAGGCAATAGAGCGGAAGCTGCATTGGGTGGAGGAATCGGCGGCGCGGGTGGCTCATTGATTGGTAATCGCCTCGGCGGTACAACCGGCTCGACGATCGGTGCAGGTCTCGGCGGCGCGGCGGGTGGCGCGCTGGGAAACAACCTGGCGGACGATGAAAGCAATCATCGATCCGATGGCAGAAAGCACAAAGGCAACAACAAGCATAAACACAAGAACAAGCATCGTTAGGTTCTGACGCTGTTTCATCGAAGCCCGGCCCAGCGCCGGGCTTCTTGTTTATGGCAGGCGCCCTGCTCTGCTATCGTGGCCCGCTCTGATCGCAGTGGAAGCATCGAAGTATGAATTCATGGAAGACTCTGGCAATCGCCTTACTGGCATCGGTCAGCACACAGGCCGTATCAGGCGACAACGTCAACCCTGTCGCTGCAGGAATATTCATCACCATCTCCTTGCCAACCATTTTAATTGGGGCAACCACATCCCTCACCACCGAGCCGCCAAAGATATTCAAGTCAGCCAAGACTGACGCACTGACGTTCATAGGTTCGGACGGCGAGATTCGCGGAGCACAGTTTGAGCAAGCCTGCCGACACTATCGATTGAGTTACAGGTCACCGCTCATGTCCGATATGCAACTGGCCAAGGCCATCGCGGCGTCCTACTGAGCGCAACCTTTCACATCCCTTTCACACTCGGGCGCTTAGGGTTACCCCAGCTCCTAGAGAACATCCCTTTAAGCCCGCTAATCCCCATCGCGGGCTTTTCTTTGTCTGCGATTTGGAGAGCCGAGACTCACCCTCGACGTCTTATCCGACGACCGCTATACACGCCCACCGTCAAAATGACACGATAACGCCTCGCCTTCGTAAGCAGGAATACAGGATGTTCAGTCACGTAACCGTTGGGACAAACGATCTTGATAAGGCGTCTAGCTTCTATGACGCGGTGCTGATCCCCTTGGGGCTCTGCCGTCGGCCTGTAACCCCTGATGGCGGGCCACCTTCGGCATGCTGGATCAAGCCAGATAACGCTCTCCCTCGCTTTTATGTGTACAACCCCTATGACCGCAATGAGGCCGAAGCAGGGAATGGCAGCATGGTGGCTTTCACTGCACCCTCTACAAGTGCGGTAGATAGCGCCTATGCAGCTGGGCTTCTTGCAGGTGGATCCGATGAAGGTGAGCCTGGCCAACGCCCCCACTATGGTGACGGCTACTACGGTGCGTACCTGCGTGATCCAGATGGCAACAAGGTGCACATCGCTCATCGTGGAGATTTGCATGTGGCGGGATAGGCGCCGCTCACCGTCTTCGCTTGAAGCCCGCCAAAAAGAAAGGCGATGGGGTGCTGCCAGCCAGCACTCGCCAGATCCAGCTCGATGATATCCGCCCGGAATGATGCAGAAACGTTCAGTCTCTGAGCCGACGTCCAGCCAAACCCCAGAAACGCAAAAGCCCCGCAATCGCGGGGCTTTTGTGTAAATCTTGGCGGGAAACCAGGGATTCGAACTCTTATATAAGGTTCAACCCAATACCTCCTCAAGAGCCATTACGATAGCTTTAAGCTGCACCTTAGTCAACATCAATGAATCCGGGCCCTCTGCCAATGAAATATTACCGTAGCCCGTCGTCGCCCCAAAGTTTGCAAAGGTGCAACTCGTTGCATGTTAAGCGTTGCACCTTAACGAGGGGAGAAACTCAGGACAAAATACCTGAGCCAAGCCCGCCACCCGGTTCGGTCTGACGATCAGTTGCGGTACTTTGCAGTCTCAGAGCGCGCTCGCATGAGGAGGCGGCTCCCAGAGTTGGAGGATCAGCATTGTGAAACTCTATGCTCACCGGCTGCCCACCGCATCGTAACCTCACCAAGGACTTGATCTACCGAAACACTACTCAAGTCACCACTCATGCTCTGCAATCGCTAACCCCACATTTTGTAATTTCGGCGTCGGTCTTTTACGGAAACTCGCACAATGGATAACCGGCCTCCGCTATAAATATAAATTGTTGACCGCCACTCAATTCAAAAGCAAAAGCCATCAACAAACTTTTAATCAATTGCATTCGAGGTAATCGCTGAGCAGCAACAACACTTAAAACTTAAGCAAAAAAATAAAGTCCCCGCCACTAGAACTATACCGAAAAGCCAATAAAAAAAGCCGTACCAGAAACTTTCTAGAAACTACAAAATCAAATTAAGAGTCTACTTTTAATATACTGTTAAAAGATTACCACACGCCGAGAAAAGTGCAAAAATACCTTGACATCAGCGCAGCCACTCCTCTTAAATGGCAGCCCTCTCATGACGGTTACTGATGATGAGTCAAACAAAAGAAGATATGCAAAGCAAAGCGACCAGGCCTTTTAGTCGAGGTGAGCTGATGCAAATAAAAGAAACTCTCGAACAGAAAGGCTCGCTTACAGACCGGTTACTTTTCTCCCTAATGCTCACAGGCATGAGGCCCAGCGAATATTTGCCGATCAAATCGCGAGACTTAGTGCTTGGAGTCGAGAAAACAGTAAACTTCAGAGCAGTTTCACTGCCAAAGCAAGACATAGATCTTGCAGTAGAGATACTGAACCTGAGGAACAGCTCAAAGAACGACTACATTTTTCCCAGCGGCTCAGTTTCAAACTCTCCGATGAAGCCTGAAGAACTTCGTAAGAAGCTTGTGAGCTGGCTGAAGGCTGCGAACGTAAGCCATGGTGGACGCTCGCCACACGTCGTACGTCGTTCGGTAATTATAGCTAACGCAGAAGCGGCGATGCAGGTATTCAAGCGTTTCAATCCTGCCATGGGCACAATCAGCCGGAACATGACCCATCACTACGCTATCAACAAGCGCCCGCCGCAAAACTAATACGAACAGTGAAAGGGCTAGACCGGGTCAAGCTTTTAAGCTTAAGGAATAGTCTTTAGTGGGGCTTACCTACCCGAAATTCTTGCCGAAAGACACCTGACAAGTTAGTCAATTGCCCACACCCCAAAAAATGGCGTCTTTCGCACCTCATAGCCCTGTTACGCCTACGCCTTAACTAAGAAGAAATGAATGAACAACCAACAAGTTGATTTAACTTTCGGACAGCCGTCACGAGGGAGACTGAATCCAACCAACCTGCTTCCATTTGAGCAATATGAAAACAACTGTGATATACCGCCCGAATGGATCGATCTTGAAGACGTTGAGTTAATCTGGTGGATTGTTGCCTCTAGAATTAGCAAGAAAGAGCTTAGAAATCGTTTAAGAAAGATTTCGGACAGCTACCAAGATTGCGGTTGTTTCGCATTCGCTGTAGTTGCGGACAGAGACGGTCGCGGGCGCTACCCGAGAGGGGTTGTCAATACTCTCCAATCAATTCTGAAACCACGCAAGCTGATGTGGCGGCACCCCACGGAAGATGTTCTCCGCATCCAAATGGTGATCTGGCATTTATGCATCTCTGCTGCGCTTGATTGGTGCCCTACTGAAGTTCTACCAATGAGACTTCAAAGCCTTAAATTTGAAAAAGCTTTGGACTGAGAATTGTAGAAGGCTAGATCGATATTTTCATAAAACGAAATCTTGCGGATCGTCGACACGGCAGACGTTCCTAGCCGCACTCTTCTTGACTCAAGCACCTCGAACTATCGGTAGCTTCTGGGAAAACCATTCCCTCGTTTCTTTAGACGCTATACCAATGATAAAGCATCAAAATGCCACAGCAAATTCTGCCGCTAACTTCCAGCCATTACCAATCGATGTCTCGGCGCGCCACAGTGACGCCCCACATATAAATTGAAAATCCTTCGCCAAAACGGTATCCGACATGATTTATTCCCGTTGGCTTTATACAGAACATGAGCAGCCTCACAACGATGATGGTGAGGGCGCGTACACGATTTTTTCTACAAAGCAGTTATTCGGCTGTTGACTGCATGCCACTCGAGGTCGTGTGCATTCAGAGATTCGTAGTGCTCTGGGAAGGACAACCTGACACAAGGGTGATCGATTTGATCGAGCAGTCTATTACCTTGGCAGTTCTCTCCCCCGTGAAGCTTTTGCATGCGTCCAAAGGGATGCTTGTCGTGGTGTATGACTCTGTGCTTGTCGGCGAGACTTATAAGTTGTTTCACCTCGCCTGGGCGAAAATTGCTGCCGGCGCATGGTATGAGAATTGGACTGTCCTTCTAATCAAAGATACGGATGCCGGACGTGGCTTTGATGGAGGCAGGATTTTCAGACATTTTGCTCGTGACATCCTGGACGACAGCGAAGTCGGAATCGCTGAATTTACGCGTGATATGTTCCTTTTCAAAGATGACTGGTCGCCTGAAAATATCTTCGGGCCGCCTCCTGCCGAGGAAGCGGACGCCGCCTCAGAGCAGCAGAGAGATGAGCCAGACCTGTTGGATGATGACTTGGATTCGTGGCGCCAGTCGGCCAAGGCGTGCGACTGAACCGCGAGACAAGGTGAAGGATCGGTAGCAAGGACAACCTTCTACATGTTCGACCGGTACAACCTTAATATGTCTCGCCAGCAGCAACGGCTTCTAATGGCATGGGACAAGCAATTTCCAGTTACGCCTTGGGAAAAGGAGCGAAATAACCGTATCACCGCGATTATGGGGCATCCCAATCCTTTCGTGACTAAAGAACGGAGTTGGACTCAAGGCTATAAGCCGGTGGGTGACGGAGTGGTCATCGGCATTACGGCAAAGTCGGCGCAATCACCAAAAACAACAACCGCATCACGCTCTGAGTCAGCCGGGTACATCATTGGCAATAGTAAAAGCCACGTTTACCATCTACCTGAAGGTTGCCCAAGCTACGACAAGGTGTCCTCGAAGAACCAGGTAACCTTCGACTCAGAATCCGCTGCTAAATCTGCGGGCTACCGAAAGGCGGGTAACTGTAAATGAGACAGCAGGCTCGATGACTCTGGAAGCCGAACCCCCTGCCCCGTTCCTACAATCGGGCGACACGGCAGTTCTCTTCGATGGCACATGCAAGCTCTGCAACGGGTGGGCTAGGTTCATCATCCACTATGACAAGGCTCACCGAATTCAGCTCGCTGCGGTTCAGTCGCCTGAGGGCCAAGAGCTTTTGAGGTGGGCCGGACTGCCGCAGGACAAATTCAACACCATTGTTCTCATCTCAAACAACAAGGTGTCCATACGTTCTGAGGCGATGTTCGAGATTTTAGGTCGCCTAAATGCCCCGTGGCGCTGGCTCACGGCTGCACGTGTTGTACCAGCAGCAATGCGAGATTGGATGTACGACAAAATCGCGGTGAATCGCTATCGGTTGTTTGATCAGTACGACTCCACCCACCTTCCAGCGGCAGATCACGATAAGCGCTTTTTGAAAGCAAACGTCGCAGTGGTTCACTAGACGTCAGATTCAGGCGTCAGGGTCGGTGATATATGATCGAACGCATGATCTTTTCGTTTTCCGCTTTATATACAACACGAATGCCTTCTTTTGCTGAAGAGAGCATTCGCGTCTCTGCAGCATCTGCACAAAAATCCTCCATTCAGCTCAAGTTTCGCCAAAACACACCGTTTTCAACTGTATGTACACGGTGAGAAATCTGCCTTGACCCAATCAATGTCTTCATCCATTCAGATTCTGCGGGGAGCGATATCGTTTCCCGAGACGATCCTGGGCAACCGTCAGCGGAGAACCTGGGAACGACTGATTAGTTACATTGAGTCATCCGACTCACCTTCCGCATTCGATAAGGCAGCATCCTACATCGAAGGCTATGTGCACGCGCTTGTCGATAGCGACCAGATCCACGTTTCTATCGAACGAGATCTGTTGATCATCGAGACGGTCGACGCTTGGCGATGCACCCGTACTGAATCGAACACTTCGCCTTATCTGAACGCCCCAGGAAAACCATGACTTCCTTTTTTAAACGCTACGCCGACGGCGGAACATCAGACCTACACATCCATATGCCGCAGCGTCTTCTGCCCACGACCGTCAGTCATTGTCCCATCGAGGTCTTAGTGGGCCACTGGGAAAAGTATCTCGTAGATCCCTCCTCCGCTCATGAGCATTGTCCATGGGCAGCGCGATTCGTTATGGGCATGCCCGTGCCAACCTGGTCGCGCGGGCTGGAATGGAACATCGGTCAGAAGTCTCGCTTCATCTCTGCAGTATGGTCGGGCGGGGATCTGGGGAGCTACCTCACGAATGACTGGTACGAGCCAGAGAGCGGTGGCAGGGCATTGGCCGAAAACAGTGAAATTTTGATTGATGGCCAGCAACGTCTGCACAGCCTGGAAGAGTATCTCCTCGACCGTTTGGCGATTCCTGATGCACAAGGACAACCAAGGATTTGGTCTGAGCTTGGCAACGGCGAAAGGAAACGCTTTCTGTCGACGATCTTTACCCATGTCAGGGTCTCGTCTGGTGAGGAGGTGGCATTGCGCAGGACATACGATCTTTGCGCGCAGGGAGTAGTGCCTCGGTCATTTGATCAACGAGCTATTCGGTAACCTTTTAATCAAGGCGGTCGGGCGTATCCCTTCGGGAGCGGCTGTCGTAAACCGAGCCCCGCTACGCTGGGTCTCGGCCCTTCGGGCTTCCATCCTTACGCTCTTCGACCATCCTGGCCAGCGCGCTCCGCTTGCATACTAGCCGAGGTCACTTCCTTGCTTGGACATTGCCTCCAGCTCCCACATACTGCTGGCATCCGATCAAAGACGAGGCCGGGCAAATGGGTTGGCTATTTTGGAAAGACAAGCGCCCAGAGTGGGTTCAGGCAGAGGAACGGGAATTCATCAAGGCTGCGAACCGCTTAAAGACGCTTCAGGTCACGCCTCGCGGTGGCATGCGCATTGACCCCGAAGAGCTCAGAGATCAGATCCTTGATGCCCGAGAGCGGTATAGAGACCTGGTTAAGAGGTAGCATCAAGATCATACGCTAGGTGCTGCAGAGTCATGAAGCCGGCCTAGGGGTTAGCTGGCGATCACTCAGGTACAAATTTTGCGCTGGCGTTGAAATGCGCCACCTGCACCACTTCCCACTGGTCAAAGAAGACTTGTTTGGTGCAATCCACTCCTTCTCCACCAACGCTGGCGTGTCTCTTCCCGGACTTCTTGAGATGGTAAGCGCAGCCGACAATCTCAATGTAGGCATTTTGCGGATTTGGCCTGAAGTCACCAGCGACCCGCAGCGTCTGCTCAGGCTTGGATTTGGGGAGGACAAACACGACCCGGAAAGTCGAACCATCCTTGTAGCCCTCGACACTACCGGCACTCCATTTGTACCCTGGCAAACGGAACGTTCCGGATATCTTGCTGTTGGTTGCCTGTCGGATATTCATCGTTCCTGATTGGCCGCCAAAGTCGATGTTCCACTCACCGGACAAATCCACGCGGTTCGTGTCGCTTTTATTGAAGTGAGGATAATTCATCACCAGCGCTGGGATGATCATAATCTTCCGAATCGCCGAAGTCGCCTCGACATCTCCAGACCTATAGTAAGCAACGAGGCTCACCGGCTCATCCGACACCTTGAGAGCCTTCACCTTGGTGGTCAGAGGCACCAGGGTCGAGCCGTCAATCGCAGGAACACCCAACGTCGGTGATGGGGTGAATTTGATGTACTTCTGATCGGTACGAATTTCTACAGTGCCAGCAGGTATAGATTTTGCCGAACCTACAGAATCTACACGCACGTCGACGGGGAATTCGTCCCCGACATGTACGGACTCCGGGGCGATGATCTCTACTCGGGCCTCAGCCCTCTTCCATAGGCTCGACGTTTGTTCGATTACGGGTACAGCCGCCGTTATAGCTGCCGTCGCGGTTGGCACGCCCAACACAAGCCACTTCGCAGTCTTCGATAGGCCTGCCCAAGCCTTTTTTATCCACTGCATGCTAGTTGATCCCACCCAGCTTCGAATCAATCCTCATCGCGTTGGGGAAATATGAGCGTCCGGTATCGCCGAATCTGCGCTTGAGCGTTGGAAGAGTAATTTGAGCACCCGCCCCACCATCCATAGCCAACGCTCGGTGAATCTGCAGGCCACGATCTTCAGCGATCCTTTTGTAGACCTCTGCAAAATCGACCAACGTGGCAGCTTGCCCGAAAGTTTGAAATGTCCCCACGAGAAGGATATCTCCCTCGCGGGTGAAGCCAATCGCCACTCGATTGAACTCTGCGTCGCGCAGATTTTTGGCGACGTCGACTTTGCCGCTGTTGATGATGATGGGTTTGGACTGAAGGGCGTCTGACCAGGCGCCAGCTTGGTTTCTGTTTGACGCTGGTATGACTTTCGCGTGTCCGTTCTGGTCAGACACCAGCACACCGCCGTGATCCCACGGAATCAGGTTAACCAAGCGCTTACCATTGGAGCGAACCAGGCCCAGTGGCTGCTCTTTCCCGTTTAACTTGAAACCAAAGAAACCGCCACTCGCGATCACCAAGGTGTTCTTCTTCACCAACGGGGCGTAAAGGGATTCTGCGGTTCCCTTTTTCTCGATTTTATGAACGGAGAGAGTGGAGGTATCGTTTGGGATGTACACCGCCACAATCTGGTATTCACCTGATTGATGAAGGGTGACATCACCCTCGTGAGGAAGTGGCCAGTGGAAAACTTCATGCTCTTGGTCGAAAATTGAGACGAGATTCGCGCCGTATACAGAGGACAAACAAAAGGCCGACATGAAGCAAAGCAGTAACGCTGACATCCATTTCATTTACCAAATACACCCGTTCATTCGCACAAATCGTCGACAGAGGAACCGCAGACGTGAGCATCACCGCGCAAGCCATTCCACGTACGCCAGGCGTGCTCATTTCGCACAGCCCACAGCCGGGAAAGCTATGTGCTATGCGAGCGTGGCTAATTAGTGGCCATTTTGCGTCATCTCAATCTGCAAAGCCAGCAGCGCGGCCAGGACGTCCCGCTTGAGAATGCTCAGCTCGCATTGATCAGTGCTGAGATGACCCGTCTGGAGGCGCTCTTCAGCGCCGACAAGCTGATCAGCGACCAGTACGCTGCCCTGACAAAGCGCATCGGCATCGAAAACGCATCCTTGGCTGCCCACGCAGTTTCTGTACCTCCCATTACCCTGGCGACATGGATGCCAGGTCGTTTGGGAAACTGGTGACCCGTGATGTCGGCGATCAGTCCATCAACCTCAAGCCCATCGAAGGTGCCCCAGATGTTTATGGCTTATGCGCTCGGCTAGCAGACATGTGAGCATCCAAGTGCAGCATTTCAGACTGCCATTGAGTCAGAAATTTTTCCCAATCATGGGCGTATGGGCCATCGATCAGGCGCGTCGAGCCGATGCTCGCTTGTAGAAAACGCTCACGCCACGGCTGTGGAATACTGGCCTCGTCCACAATGTTGATACTGGAACGGTGGCGCTCAATCTGGACTGCTTTGCGGACGGCATCGGTATCGAGGCTTGGATGACTCAGCTTTAAGTCGACCCGTTCCTGGTCGTCAATTTCGTCTAGAACATCCAGAATCGCGGCAGCCTTCGGATCGCCTGGCATCAGGTGCGACAGTGTCCAGAGTGCTTTGCGCCTGACAGCCTCACGCGTACGAAGATCATCATCAGCCATGTTCAGTGCCTCGATTTAAACCGGCAGTTAGTCGACGATAAAGGTCGGCTAAGAGGCGAGCATCCAGCAGCGCGTGATGGGGAAGTTCCGGGAGCGTCACGTTGCCGATATCATCCGCTTCGAGATGTCTGAATAGCAGGATCAGGTTGATCGCGCGATTGGCAACGTTAGCTGGCCAACGATGATTTACGTAGGCCAATTGGCAGAAGAGATCCCAGTCCCAGTCCGGAGCGTCCGAGCAAATCTCAAGCGGGCCTTCAAGGTTGCTCAGGAAAGCGAGCAGTGAGGTTTGAGCTTCGACCAGGGGTTGCCCATGGTCAGGGAGGTTGAGCTGAGGCAGGACGTTCTGGATCACGAAGTCGCTGCAGTCTGCCACTTGGTAGGTATCTGTGATCTCGACGTAGAATTCGTGGCCGGCCTCGGACACGAGTGCCAGCGAAATCAACTTCGTGTCGCGGTTAAGCTGAGTGAATTCGCAGTCCAAAAATACCTTCATCCCCTCCTCCCCTGTAAGTACCTGGTTCATGCGTGCCAGTGTACCTTTGGTAGAACGATCAAAGCCGGCTGGTTACTTTTATGACTTTAACCGATTGCGTTGACGAGTCTATGCCTGCACTCACAGCAAGGGACGGGCTCAAAGCGTCATTTCGAGGGGGTGCCCCCGGAAGATGATTGAGCGCTGTCTGTCACATCAGCGCTTCTCCTCACGACCATAAAATTTTATGGCTTCTCGACACATGAGTAGCGGAGACTAGGGAAAAGTAGCTTCGATCTGCCGTCAGCAGGTAAGCATTAACTGGGAGAAAAGGATGTCAATGCAGGATAACGCGGTCGCTTCGATCCGACTCGGGGTAGAAGACTTCAAGGCGGCGGAGCACGATGAAGCCCGAGCCCTTTCATCCATTCGAAATTTGACGTCGGGTCTCCTGTTGCTCTTCAAGGTCAAGTTGCAGGCCATGAGCTCGCCCGGTTCAGGTGAGGCACTCCTTAAAGAGAAAGTGACACCTACCTTGGGCACTGCAGGCCAAGTCGTTTGGGTTGGCAGCGGTAAAAAGACCGTCGATGTTCACACGATAATTACGCGACTCAAGAGCCTGGGGATTGATGGAGTAGAGTGGAACCTGCTGGAAGCACTCACCACCATCAGGAATGATATAGAGCACTATTTCAGCAGCCGTCCGACGTCGGTATTGCTAGAAACCGTTGCCAACTGCTTTCACCTGATACAGCAATTCGTCCCCACTCATTTAGGCATCAGCCCGGGGACTCTGCTTGGCACAGACACCTGGACATTTCTGACCGAGCAGGAAGCTTTCTACGAGCGGGAGCGAAAGGCATGCCTGGAGTCTCTCAGCCAGATCACTTGGCCATCTGACATTCTTGCAAGCGCAATAGAGCATTTGAGCTGCCCTGAGTGCAGAGCAAAGCTCATGAAAGCTTCAGGCAACGTCGAAACACTCTCGCTAACATCCTTTCACTGCACCAGGTGCGAAGCCACCTCTGAGTTTGGTGACGTGGTTGACTCCATGCTCACTGGAAAATATTTCGCAGACCTATACATTGCCGCCACCCAGGGCGGTGAAGGCCCTTTGGATCTCTGTGATCGTTGTGAACGTGATTCATACGTTGTAGAGGAACAATGTTGCGCTATCTGTGGGGACGGCCCGAAAGCTCCCGAGTGCCTGCAATGCGGTACCCAGCTTTATGACGATACTGATGAAATGCAATCGCAAAGGCTGTGTGCCCATTGTCAGTACGTGCTTGAAATGGATTAGGGAGCCTTAACTGTTCTAGTCAGCAGAGCAGTCTGAAAAGGAATCTATTCGCCCCCTATTGCACAACTTGACATCTAGGGAGCGCAGAACAAAGGATCCTCTGCCAAAGCGGAATACATTACCTTCCGCCAGTGATTAGGGAACACACTCGAGCTTTCAGCCGCCGAACGTAGATATTGCGAGAACTCCTCAGCCGGTCTGTTGCGGAAATAGCTCCTGTGCATATCCAGCAAAAAAATAAGCTCGCTACTCGCGGCGATGCTGTAGCGCTTCGCGATCCCGAAAAACTCAAAATGATTTATGGCACGTTCACGATCCACTTCAGACCACGTGTCTGGAGGAGTTGCTGCATAGCTGATTACATTGGGCTGGCTATGCGTGACTGATGCGCTAATCCACGTTTGATCAAAGAAGCAAGGCTGATCAAAATACGGGTGGATTAGCTGTTTGTGAGCGTGGTCGATCAGCGGATTGCCCTTGTCGGTGTTGCAATCCCGGCATGCGGGAATGAGATTTTGAGGAAGCACCGCCAATTTTGGGTAGTTAGCTTTCGGGAGGTAGTGATCTAGTGTACGTGGATGACCTATGCCCCCACAGGTTGGGCATTCATCCCCCGCTCCAACTAAGATCGAATCGTAAATGACGCGACCTAGGGGGCGTCTCACCATGTAATACTCATATAGTGCGACCAGTTCGCTCTTGCGAATATCGCCGACCACAATCGGATCTTCACCTTTCGCAACAACGAGAGGAGGCAGTTCCCAGGTTGCCCCGGCGGCGGCCCGCTCGACGAAGTCGATGGCCGTTTCTCGTATATCGTTCACCCCCGCCATCATCCGGGTTCGTTCCGGCTCGTCGAGGATCGCCGATACACAGGTGGCATAAGAGTATTCTGGAGCGTAGTCCGGGCAAGGTAGCCGCTTCATGACTTGACCCCATTGTCTCGGTCGGCAAGAAGCGCTCGGAGTATCGCCTGAGCCTCCAAACCTAACTGCCGGTTGAACTCTAGAAAGATTTGGTCAAAATCCTTACCTTGGTCTACCGCAGAAGCTAACAAGGTGTGAAAGCCAGACGCTGTAACTTCCAGTCCGAAGACCTCTCGGGTCAATATCCCTACATTTTCACCAAAGGTTTCGATGGATGGGCGATGGGCTGCAGCGACGAGATGTGAGCGGTTAATCTTCCACACGCACGAGGAGGGAATTTCTTGGAGAACAACAGGTGAATGAGTTGCGATGATCGCGACCCCGTTCCGCTCCAATAGCAACTCGCTCAAAGCTCTAATGAAAGCGGACAAAAGTGGCGGATGAAGATGACTTTCCGGCTCGTCCAGAAGCACAAGCGTCTTCTCCTCAACCCGCTCAACCAGTTTTGTGATTGTCAGCAAAACGATAGAGTGCCCAGAGCTCAAATTTGAAAAAAGATACTCTGAAGTAGCAATAAACTCCTCGCCGCTTAACGATAGAAGCCCCAGAAACCCCATACCTGCAAAGTTTTCATCAGACTGTAAAGTTTCAATAGCTCGTTTCCAGCGATTTCGCTTGTAGGCATCTTTGAGGCAAGCCTTTAATCCGGCGAGAAACTCAGCTTTCAGTGCCTCACGTCGCTTCAGGTCATGCCCGTCCGTGGCTTTCGCTTTTAGCCCAATGTAGTAGAAGCAGGTGCCAAGTGCCGGATCAGGCTGTTCAGGCGGAGGGTCGAATGGATCAAATGCGCTGAAAGAAACAAGCACAACGCTACTGAAAAAATCCTGACCAATTGGCGCTTTTGCTCCGCCCCAAGGGTTCACCCGGAAAATAGCATCCAGTCCAGAGTGACCATTACTAATAGCGTTTATCATGCCATTCAAAATGGTAGTTTTGCCGATACCATTGCGTCCAATCAAGGCATGTACGTTGGTAAGTGGCGTAGAGCCCGCTATAACCTGAAAATCGAGTTCTATGCCCGCAGTAGCACTATCACTCTGTTTAACAAACGTGAAGGAGTAGTTCGTACGAACAGCCCCTCCCTGCAGTACACGGGCAAACTGCTCTTTAACGCTGCTAAGACTTACATCCCGCAGTAAAGACGTCGAAAAAACAGGCTCACCTGTGATTTGCTCAACAAGCTCAGGGTTGGCAACGATATCTCTCAAACCTGTCAAATAAGCATATTTGAAAGACGGTGACTGAATATGGGCGATTTTGGTGTAATACTCGACATTGTTACCTAGAGAGAAAAAATCATCTGGCAACTCTGTGAAGTGCGTGGGAAGCTTTGAGTACGTGGAAGTAGATGTATCCTGCCCCTTGAATCCGATTTTTAGATTTTCAAGCTCATAGCGTACGCCTTCCTCGTCGAAGGCCACAGCGTAAAACATGGTGACGAAGTGGAAGTCGTTCCATCGATCCATTTTCAGGTAAGTTGCATTCATAGCCCGATCAGGGAATTTCGTATCCCTACCAATCACATAAAAATCCATTTTGCTTGCTCTCCTTTAGGCTATGTACCCAGCGCCGTCTGAAATGGTGGGTTCACATAATGTTTGTGAACAGAGCGATCCGTCACTTAGGAAAAACACATGATCAATGAGGATGACGGGGTCGGGCTCATCAGTTTCTGTATCTCGTCAGAAATCCATACCCCTACCGGCCACATCACTTGTAACACCAACAGGATGGTGAAACTCAAGAATGCCCGAAGAAGGTATTCATGAGTCATTTTGATACCGGTCACCTTCCTGTTCACCAGAGGATAGTTGTAGAGCACAGCGCTTGATAGCTGCTTCGCGAGGGCAGCCTTCGGTGACTTTTTGTTCCAGCTCCTTACCAAATCCCCAGGGCTCAGCTGAGCAAATCCCGCGACCTGTAACGTCCGGAAAGCCCACGCTCCAGCCCTTAACAAATAGGCTATAGCCCAGGCGAAAATGAGTAACCCAAGACATCCCAACCATTTGCTGGATTTGTCACTCCACAGCGTAGGCAGTAGAGAGACCAAAACAGGAATCAGCGCAGTGATCGCAGCCAGGTAGATACCCGCCTTAGCATCAGCTCCTTTACGACGGTCAACCTCTGCGTCGAACAGACGACGCGATTCTTCCAGCACTACCTCGCAGTCCTTAGACCAATTGCTCGCCTGGACAGATGAAGCTAGCCGACGCGCCCACTCATCATCCTCGACCTGCTCTTCTGATGTCAGAGGGGTGAGGCTCGGCCACAACCATTGGAGGCGCTCCTTAAATTTCGGCAATCGCATTCACCATCAACTCATCCACGATTGCCGAGGCGATTGGATACCCGGTCAGGTTTTCTATCCAAGCCCACTGACCATTAGGATTAATCTCCAAAAACCACAGTTTTCCTTTCCGATCACTTATCAAATCAATAGCCCCATAACGCAAGCCAAGACGACGTACCAGTTCTACGCACTGTTTCCGTACCAATTCCGGAAGACTGATTTTCTCATGACGAAGGTCAGGACGACTTCCCTGCCGCCAATCGATCTCGGTTTCAGGATTCTCTTGAGACCAGATTGCGGTAGCAAAGACACGCTCACCGACTACCGTGACCCGCACATCGTATTGCTTGAGCACCTCAGACTGGACTATGAAGGGAGTCATTGCGATAGCTTCGGCTTGATCATCCTCAAACGTACCCAGTCGAGAAGTGAAGATAACCCGCTCTGTCTCACCCGTTAGTACAGCCTGGCGAAGCGGCTTACCAATGGCCTGACTGATTGCCGCAATGGCTCGTGCCGAGGAGATGTCGTTCGTTATAGATGCCTGAGGGACATCGAAGCCAATTTCTTGAGCCAGGAGAAGTTGCATTGGCTTGTCTTCAGCCATGAAGATCTTGGTAGGTGAGTTAAGCCAGCGCCCCTCCAAACGTGAATACAAGCTTTTTAGAAAGCTACTCCACTCCGCCTCGATATAGGCCCGCTCTCCTGCATCAATTATTTGGTCAGATACAGTCGGCGCTCCCGGCCTGCGAAAATAGGCTCCTGATATCTGCGCGCCGTGGGCAGTTTCACCGTCCAGTGATATAGACCATGCATCGCGCGGATATCCTGCCATCGAGCATAATGCCTGCGGGAGCATCTCTGTATTCAAGCGCATGAAAGGCTGGCCACGTCGACGGAGCTCTGACACAACATAATCCATCGTGATGTCACGACGGTTGGTAACCAGCAGCAACATGAGACTCTTCCAGGTCAGTCGGTGTAGTAACGAGTATCAAGCCCGAAGGTAGGATCGCCGTTGTCGTCACGCTCCAACTCGACATTCGTCTTGGTGATCAACTCGAGAATTTGATTGGCCTCACACCGGTCGTCGCGTTCTGTATTCGCATCGGTCTTGGTCACAAGCTGCAGCAGGTTGTTGCTGGAGTCCAAACTAAGTGGCTGGCTAAAGCTATCAGCGGAAGATTGCCCTCGAAAGCGAATGTGGTCGTCATCATCGCTCTCAACCTTTTGATAGGTTTTGGTCAACAACTCGACCTGCCAAGGGGCTTCATCATCTTGCTCGGCATTTACTTTGGTCTTGGTCATGAGCTCATTCAGAGCTCCATCAGCGATGATGGGGATTGCCCCAGCTGGCGAGTCAATCGCCCACATATTGAGCTCTGAAGAGTAATAACCAGGGATTTTGTCTTCCCCAGTCCTTGGAGTGGCGAATCTCGAGAGATACGGCGAGGTTCCAGAGAAATTTTCTAAAGCTCCCAAGCTGGCTTCTCCTCGTGCCGGCAAGTCGCGGAGGGCGACAACCGTCTGACAATACCATCTGGCCAGCACAGAGGTAAACGTGACCTTATATGATACGTATCACTAGCCTAGGCTACCGAGGAAGCAGCGCCTCAAGACGGTCAGGGAAGAGGTCTACGCAGGGATGTTCGTGGTCGACATTGAGGGGTGGAGTATTACAATCTTCAACGACTGTGATGCTGCGAAGGGTGCGTGAGCCCGGATGGACTGCGTTGGTCGTTCGACTCGGGAGATCGATACGGTACTGACCCTGTAGCTCTGCTTAGCATGTGGGAGCATCACACTATGGAGCGGATGCTAAAATACCTTTGAATAGTTATGGAAAGTGAGTGCGCGTGCTACCGGGGCCGGCTGTCGTGAATTAAGACGCTGAGATTCGGCGTCTTAGCCCTCCGGGCTTCCATCCGCGCGCCTGCGCGCTTCGCTTGAACCTGAAGGCTTCAAGCCTCACGGACATTTGACTACAAGCCGACGGCACTCCCCAAAAGATACTCGCCCTGAAAAATGTTCAAGCACGGAAAATGAGAGACGGCCTCAGAGCAATTGATTTCAACTGGTAAATAAGACGACATTTGAGCACATCTCGCGACCACAAATTTGGAAAAGGATTTTTGATGCGCTCGCACAGTAATAACTACGTTCCCATCGAGCGAACGTTTGTTGAATTGAAAGGAACCTCAGCACATGAGGCCGACTCAGAGCTCCTCCACCTCGATGCAAGGAAGAAGCCCCTTCACTGGCCTGAGGTTCTAGACGAGCACAGAGTGATCCTGCTATCGGAAGCTGGATCAGGTAAAACGACAGAAATCCTACAAAAAGCCCGACAAATGAGGGCTGCAGGCAAGTGCGCGTTTTTTGTAAGGATCGAATACATATCGGACGATATGGACATTGCGTTCGAGGTGGGAACTCATGGGGAATTTCTTGCTTGGGTAGGTAGCGGTCAAGAAGGCTGGCTGTTCCTTGATTCGATTGATGAAGCGCGCTTGCGACATCCGAAGGATTTCGAGCGCGCCATCAAGAAGATGAGCCTGAAGCTGAAACCTGCTTTACAACTGGTGCATATCACGCTCACAGCCAGAACAAGCGCGTGGAAAGTGAAAACTGACCTGCAGCTATGTCAGGAAGCGTTTCCTTATAGCCCCCCAACAAATCAAGCTGGGGAGTCCCAGGGGGAAACTCCAGCCCAAGCACTCACCACGTCCAAGCCAGCGGATCAAGAACTGCTGGCGTTTCGATTCGTGGCGATTGAAGATCTCAGCGAACAGCAAGTTGCCGAATTCGTCCGCATAAGAGGCGTCGCTGACCATCAGAGATTCCTCGATCAGGTCGATCAAATGGACGCTTGGTTTCTAACGGTGCGCCCACTCGATCTTGAAGAGCTGATCGACTACTGGGAAGCCAATCACAGAATCGGTACGCGCTACGAGCTGATGGTCAATAGCGTCGAGCGGCGCTTAGTGGAACACCATCAAGATCGACTGGCCGGGAATACTGTCTCCCCAGCAATGCTATTTAACGGCGCAAAGCTAGTCGCAGCCGCAGCAACGCTGTGTCACGAGCCGAAAATCCAGACCCCGGACGGGGCGTACAATCATCAAGGGATTCCATTGGAACAGGTGCTTCCGGAATGGAGCACCTCTGAACGCCAGACACTTTTGGAGCGACCGCTTTTTGATGAGGCTCACTACGGGACAGTCCGGTTTCATCATCGCTCCGTAAGGGAATATCTAACTGCGAGATGGCTGCACGACCTGTTGACGCACGACGGATCACGTCGCCAAATTGAGGAGCTGTTCTTCCGAAACCAATACGGGATGGAAGTAATTGTTCCGCTCATGCGCCCTGTGCTCGCATGGCTGGCGATTCTTGATGCCCCTATACTCGAACGTGTTTGCCGAATAGCGCCCGAGGTAATCTTCGAAGGGGGTGATCCAAGCCGTTTGCCTGTAGATGCCCGTAGCAAAATTCTACGTCAAGCCTGTGAGCAGTTAGAAGAGCCGGGCCAGGGCCGATCACTTATCAGCTTTGATTCGGCTAAGCGGTTTGCCTCGCCTGAGCTGGCAGCTGAAATCAATAGTTTGCTTGTCGAGTACAGCGATAACGAAGATGTCACTTGGCTTCTGCTCATCATGGTGTGGCATGGCCAGGTAGTCGGAGCGCTTGAGCAGACCAAGAGATTTGCTCTGACTTCCAGGTCGAAATACTCAAGAATGGCCGCTTTCAGGGCACTGAAAGCTATAGGATCTGCACGGGATCGACTGGAGATTCGTTCTGCAATCCTTCAGGAGGATGAAGAGCCAGATCGAAACTGGATTGCAGCACTCATCGAATGGCTGGAGCCAACTGATGAGTCCTTCACTTGGCTGATCGGGGCGATCAAGCGCGTTGCCCCAGCACAAAAGTACAACGTGGACTCGCTGACACAGGCGTTAAGTGGCCTCGTCGCCCAATGGCCGGTAAACCTGCTCACTCGCTTGCTCACAGAGTTCAGCGTGCTGATGGATACTCCGCCTGTCAAAGAGGTATATCCAAGCACATTATCAAAGCGTTTCGGTTGGCTTACGACTCCAGCTTCGGCTCTATTGCTCGCATTAATCAGATGTCGAGACTTGTCCGCCATTGATTGCGTGGCACTTTCACTGCTACGGAAACTACCAATTTTGCGGGACGCCGGTGAGCTGGACGCAAAAGACCTCACCGCTGACTTGCGCAGCGAGATCAGCAAATGGGGGGAACTGAATCAAAAGCTATTCTGGTACGGTGTTGAGCGTAGTCGCGATTACATGTGCTCCAAGGGATACTTGAAACACGGGCTGACGCTGCACCACCAAGTCGACGTTTCCGGTCACCTTTGGTCTTTCTCTGAAGCCGATTTTGGAGTGGCCTGTGAATGGGTCTTCTCCAAAGAGTCGCTCGACAACAGGAAGGTCGCTCTCAGTCTTGCCTTCAACCTGTATCGGGATAGCGAATCCCCCGCCTATATGTTGGAGCAGATGACCAAGGCCTGCTCAGAGCAAGCAGAGTTGGCAATCATGTTAGGTTTTTTACTCAACCCTCCTCCAGACGATCCCGAGTGGAAAGCCCAGCAGGCGAAGTGGGCGCTCAAGTCTGCTCGCCATAAAATGGTTCGCGAGGGTCGCAAGCGACAATGGTCAGCAGGCCTGCAGAAAGACGTTGACTTGCTGCGGTCACCGCCCGAACCGGGGCAGCTCACCAACCAGCAGCTCTACCTGCTCCAGAGGCTTCAGGACGTGTCTAATCACTCTGGCAACTGGAATGAGCGGAACTGGGAAGACCTCGTCCCTGAGTTTGGTGAGTCGGTCGCATCAGCATTTCGAGATGGCGCCGTAAAGCATTGGAGGCAGTACACACCCCAGCTACGCTCGGAAGGTGCTGCGACCAATTCAACACTGTACGCAGTGATTCTCGGCTTGGTAGGCCTATCATTTGAAGCCAGATCGAATCCTGATTGGCTAAACGATTTATCCCCTACGAGTGCTGCGCTTGCGACCCGATATGCGTTGCATGAACTCAATGGATTTCCGGGCTGGCTGCCGGGCATTTACAGCGCGCACCCAGACCCGGTAATCGGTATCTTATTGGGAGAAATAGATTTCGAGCTGGCCAGAATGCCCCTTGCAGAAAATAGTCATTACGTTCTGTACGACATCAGCTGGAGCGGGCAGTGGATCTGGGACGGGATCTCACCTCACCTGATTAAGCGGTTAAAATCTCCATCCAAGAACGTCGCCCGACTTCGCCAAGTCGCCACCATTCTGCAAGGATCAGCGCTCGATGACTCCACTCTGGCAGCACTCGGGTCGAGAAAAGCCCCCTCGGCCAAGAATCCCGAAGTCGCGTCGGTGTGGTTTGCTATGTGGGCAGGTGTAGCCCCTCAGAAAGCTATTCCTGCCCTATCAAAGAAATTAAGTTCCACAAATGAGGGGGACAGTTCTCGCTTCGCAATGCTGTTCATCACGGCACTGATGGGAAGCCGCCGACAACGCCGTTCAGGACGCGGTGCATTCCGGACAGTAGAACACCTGAAGGCCTTGTACTTACTTATGAACACCTACATTCATGAGCGAGACGACATTGACCGGGCAAATACCGGGGTGTACTCACCGGAGCTTAGAGACGATGCCCAAGACGCCCGCAACTCTCTTCTCGCATTGATTCGGGAGATTCCTGGAAAAGAGGCATTTCTGGCCCTCATGGAAATATCTGTTTCCCATCCCAACTCAAAGTCTCGCCCATGGCTGGCCTCACATGCGAAAGAGAAAGCCACCCTTGATGCAGATATGCCTCCGTGGTCGCCGCAGGATGTAAGAGACTTCAATGATCGTCAGGAACGCACGCCCAGAACTCATCGAGATCTCTGGGAGCTTGCGGTCTCGCAATTGAAGGATTTGAAACATGACCTGGAAGACGGAGATTCGAGTATTTCTTCTATCTTGAAGCCGAGGAGCCAAGAAACCGAGATCCGCAAGTTCATAGGTGGTTGGTGTAGAGATCGAGCGAAAAGCCGTTACTCGATTCCTCAGGAAGAAGAGTTCGCAGATGCCAAGCGTGCAGACTTGCGCTTCCACGGAGCAGTTTTTGACGGGCAAGTACCTACTGAGTTGAAGCTGGCAGATAAATGGACAGGCCCCAATCTAGAGGAGCGCCTGGAAAATCAGCTTTGCGGTGATTACATGCGCGACACGAGATCTCACTACGGTATTTTTCTGCTGGTCTTCCATGGCATCAAACCTAGAAAAAGCTGGCGGATGAGCGACGGCACTCTGGCTCGGAGCTTCAACGAACTCGTCGCGAAGCTCCAACAACGCTGGGAACACTTGGCGGCGTCGTACCCGAGCATCGAAGATGTCCAGGTGATCGGGATAGATCTTACCAAACGCACCGAAGGCTGATGGCAGTAGTAAAGAAGAGACAGTCAGGAGTCCTTGCGGCCACTCTGGTTCGGGTTGAGTTGCTTGCCCCGGTTACGGGCGGTGTGAGCAATGATTATCGAGGCGGCTCTCAATCCAATGGAATCGACGTGGGTATTTGCCATTCAGGTTTTTTATCAACCTGGCTGTCGAAAATCTGCCGTGCCTTGCGGAAATCCTCGACGTTCGAGACTACCCAAGTCCAGATAGGGGACATACGAACCAACAGCCCCATACCGAGCGGAGTCAGCTCATACTCGACACGTGGCGGAACCTCAGCGAACTCGCGGCGAACCACTAGGCCATCTCGCTCCATGGAGCGTAGCGTCTTGGTCAACATCCGCTGAGTTACACCAGTCATCTGCCTTTTTATTTCGGCATGACGCATGGTGCCGTACACACCCAAGGCGTGCAGGATGCCCAACGACCAGCGGCTGCCTGCGTGAGCAAGCACTTCCCGCCTGACACCATCATCATCTTCTCTCAAGGTTCGGCAGATTGTCTCTGCCTGACTAAGAGCCTCCTGATCGGTCATTTCTTTGTCTGGTATCACAGGTGTGCCTTCTTACGAGCGTTGCCTAATCGTGCAAGCATTGGTTCATCTTACAGGCAACAGGTCTCAGGAGAAATCATGACCGAAGTGACCCAATTTTCCCCGCAATCCATTCTGGTTCTAGGCGCCGGTGAGCTTGGGCTCCCGGTCTTGCGCAATCTCGCGAGCGTGGCAGCGCGCGCGCCCGGTTCCACAATCAGCGTCCTTCTCAGGGACTCGACCATCAACACTCAAGTGCCTGAGAAAAAGGCCGAAATCGATGGGCTTCGGGGCCTAGGCATCCAGATGGTGGCCGCAGACCTTGTGAACGACTCAATCGATCAACTGGCTGAAGTATTCGCACGCTTCGATACCGTAATAGGCTGTGCAGGCATGGTTGCGGGCCGGGAAACACCGATGAAGTTGGCTACTGCCGCTCTCAAGTCCGGTGTGAAGCGCTACTTCCCGTGGCAATTTGGTGTCGACTTCGAAGTAATCGGTCGGGGCAGTCCTCAGGATCTGTTCGATGCTCAGCTTGATGTTCGCGAATTGCTTCGTGCCCAGGATAAAACTGAATGGGTAATCATCTCGACTGGTATGTTCACCAGTTTCCTGTTCGAGCCTGTATTCGAGGTGGTTGATTTCGAAAACAATACCGTGAACGCGCTTGGTAGTCTCGAGACCAGCGTGACGCTCACGACTCCAGACGACATCGGTGCATTGACAGCGGAAATCGTTTTCTTCGAACCTCGCTTTCGCAATGAAATCGTTTATCTATCGGGAGACACAGTGACATATGGAGAGGTGGCGAGCCTCCTCGAACGCGTACTGGGCCGTCCATTCAAACGTAACGTGTGGACTGTTCCGTACTTGCTCAAAGAGTTGGAGAAAGATCAAACGCATCACATCAAGAAGTATCGCGCTGTATTCGCCCAAGGCAGAGGTGTGGCTTGGCCAAAAGCCAACACCTTCAATGCGCAGCATTCGATTCAAGTCACGACCGCTCAGGAGTGGGCGCAGGCAAATCTGGCATCAGGCTCACCAGCCGATTGATTAATGAGCTAAAGCCGTCCACGGGAGGGCAGGATGTCTCGCTCGAGAATATCGAGCACGTGTGTCACCTCTGGATCTACGAATAGATAACTTGGCCGGGCGGTTTCAGATAACCGTCCAGCAAAGTAGTTCAAGCTTCGAAAAAAGCACGGCAGGCGTTCATCAGAGCAGTCGCGTCATGCAGAGCTCGATGGGGCCTAATTGTCGGCAGTCGCCTGTAGATTTCACTGGCAGCCTCCCGGCCTACAAATGCCTCCAAAGGCTTCAACTCGAAGGTGGGCATCAGATATGCGGCCTCGAAAAGCACATCGAACCAAAAACTGTCTTGAGGTGAGTCGCTGCAAAGCACGTGGCCTGAAAACAGCTGATTCATATTTGTCGCAACAGCGACTGGGGTATCGCCTTTCCCAGAAAAAATTGGCTGCTGTAGGAGAGTGCAAGGTTGCGGGCATGACTCAGCGTGAGACAGTCGTGAAGCTCGGTTTACCTGCTTCCACCGTGCAAAGGTACTGGCACAAAGAATAATTTCCTCACTAAAGCGCAGTAAGATCCGCAGCGGCTTTGCGCATCACCCCATCCTGATTTACCCGTGCAGCATTACTGATCAGAGCGTTCTGATATCGTTGCAGCAATAATCCTTGGCTCTACTTCAGTCCTGAAGATCAGCAATGGATAGAACGCTATGCGTACCAGGCCGTGAGAGAATTCGATGAAGCATGTCAGGTTAATCCGACACGGGGAAAGTGCGGCTAACGCCGGCGAAGCAAGCCTGGATCACGCGACCATCCCTCTTACGCCAAAGGGCGTGGGACAAGCGAGCCTAGTGGCAGGGTCATTCGCCCAGGCCCCAGATCTGATTGTTGCGTCTCCATTTTCCAGAGCTCAAGCAACTGCGATGCAGACAGTGGCTGCTTTCCCTTCAGTGCCGTTTGAAATATGGCCTATCCAAGAGTTCACCTACCTTGAGCCCGCACGGTGTATCAACACGACCATTGCTCAGAGGCGAGATTGGGTGGAAGCATATTGGGCCAAAGCAGACCCCGCATTCACGGATGGTGAAGGTGCCGAGTCTTTCCTGGACTTTATATCTCGGGCTCAGTCTTTCTTGGATCGACTTGCAGAGCATCCTGCTCATGACATCGTAGTGTTTTCGCATGGGCAACTTATCAATGCCGTAGCGTGGCTGATCGAGCGCAACCCGCTGACAATCGATGGCCAGGCAATGACAGAGTGGCGCGAGTATGAGATCACCAACCACGTGCCTAACTGCTGTGGCTACAAGCTAACCAAATACCCAGACGACGCCGGCTGGAAAGTGAGTCCTGGGGAGCCGCTAATTGACGTAACTCAGCGCGTGCCAGACAGAGCCTACCAAGCAGTTCGCAATCCCGAGCGTTTGCTCATTGAAGAGCGCGCCGAAGCTCTCTCAGCTGCAGGCTATCCGCTGCCAGTTGATGATCCGGCTATGTACGCTGAGCAAAGGCTGGAAGAGGCCAGAGCGGCAGCTCGTTCATCCCAGGTAAGTAGCGTCAGCAATAGCACTGCGGCTGAGCTGTCAGCGAGAGAGGTATGCCAAGTATTGCGGGAGGTCACCTTCGAGCGACGGATGATGACCAAGGTGAGCCAGGAATCTTGGGATGAGATTTATGCGGGCTATTTCGTGGTGAGCGTCGAGGGCTGGCGGATATCGATCTACAACGAATGTGACACGCTCGACTACTGCGAAGAGTGCATCAGCTCTGATGGGCGACGCTGGTCGTTTGACTCTGGAGATCGCTTTGGTACTGACCCAATAGCGTTGCTCAGCACTTGGGAACATCAGACGCTTGAGCGTCTCCTGAAAGCGCTCTAGGGAGCCAAGTTCGAACGGGCCTCTACGAAGACGGCTGTCGTAAAACAAGCCTCGATGTTGCCGAGTCTTGGCCCTGTGGGCTTCCATCATCCGGCTTGCGCGCTCCGCTTGCTACTGACCCCAAGTCACCCATCCAAAAGATTTGTGGCCCAATAGCCTCGTCGTAATTTGGACGTGCTGCTAGGATGGAAGTGAGTTGTGCATACCTGCCCTCGTACCCCCGCAGCCCGCTGATGGACAGTTCTAGGGGACGGAGGCGATAAACGTTAAAGGGAGCCCCCCTGTCGAAACGTCCTTTCCTTACTCAGCGGCGAAAGAGACGGTCTAGAACCAGCAGAGCAATTGCACCAATCGCGATTGCAGCAACTGGTTTCTCTTTAACGAACGTGGATACGCTGTCCAGGGCATCGCCATAGGTTTGAGTCAGCTGACCGGCAGCTTGGCGTCCCGCACCTTCGGCTTCCAGCTTCGAATCACCAAGCAGTTTTCCGACTGCGCTTTGGGCTTTACCGGCAACCTTTTCTACAACACCTTCTACCTGCTCACTTCTCATGATTGATTAAACCTTCGTATAAGTTGGAAGCTCAGAATGAGTGAACTGCGATGGCTACCATCCGATAGCCATCGCAGCGAAACGGTGTTACCGCCTAGAACTACTTTTTGTCTACGGCGTCTTTGACCTTGCCAGCCACTTGCTGTGCTTCACCTTTCTTTTCTTGGATGGCACCTTCGACCTGTAGCTTCTCATTGCCTGTGACCTTGCCGACACCTTGCTTCACGTTACCGATAGCTTCGTTGGCCAGGCCTTTGATTTTGTCTGAAGTACCACTCATGGTTGTCTCCCGGTTAGGAATAGGTGTCCTATCTGGACAGAAAAATTGACTGGCGACTGCGACCGGGAGTTCCACGGTTGACGACTACCACTCGTCGCCGGCCCTTCGAGTGCTATCTGGAAACAGATACATGGCTGTTCGGATGGAGAAACAATTTCTTGCTGTCCAAGCTATCAAAACAGCATGATCGCCCTACTGCCCTCAGCGATGCATAATCAGATGCCCCACATTCCTGCCCCCTTTCCTCCGAACGAGGATGAAAGAGCCCTGTCGCTAGAGCATCTCGGGGTGCTGGACTCAGCTCCGGAGAAAGAATTCGACGATATCGTCGTGCTCGCGAGCACCTTGTGTGAAGTACCGGTCGCGCTGGTTTCTCTGGTGGATAGAGAACGTCAGTGGTTCAAGGCGTGCGTCGGGCTGGACGTGAGGGAGACGCATCGGGATCTGGCGTTTTGCGCGCACGCGATCCTGGCTCCCGCCGATGTGTTGACTGTCGAAGATGCCAGACTCGACCCGCGCTTTGAACACAGCGCGCTGGTGCTTGGCCCGCCCTACATTCGCTTTTACGCGGGAGCTCCTATCATTGACGATACGGGGCACGCTCTGGGTACGGTGTGCGTGATTGATACCAAGCCGCGAACCCTGACAGCACCACAGCGCACGGCATTGTTGGCATTGGCGAGACAGACCGCTTCGTTGTTGCAATTGCGCCTGCTCAGACATCAAATAGAGCGTCGAGCAGAAATGCTTGAACAAGAACTGGCTCAGGCGAATGCACTTAATCAAGTGGCCGAAGAGTCACTGCGTCACGCCAAGCGTATCTCCTCCTTGGGAATGGTCACGGCCAGTATTGCGCACGACTTCAACAATATTCTTCAAGCGCTAAGCGCAAGTTTGCAGATGATCCGCTTGCGCGCCAGACGACCAAAAGCCGTCGAGCAATTTAGTGATACCGGATTGCAGGCGGTCGAACAGGGACGGCAGTTGGTCAATCATCTGCTTTCTTGTGTTCGACTCGACAGCCCAAATTTGGTGTGCGTTGACGTTAATGCTCGACTTGATGCAATGCGCGATTTGTTGTTTCACACCGCGACCGAAAGTGTTGAGCTGACTTTCGACCTGTCAGCCCCCGACACCGCAGTGATGTGTGAAGAAGCCCAGTTGAATGCAGCTGTCTTGAACCTTCTCACAAATGCCAGGGATGCGCTCGGGTCAGCAGGAAGTATCTGCATTTCAACGCGACTGATGCGGGTTGATGATGACGTAACACTGGCTGGAGGCAATTACGTCGTGCTCAGCGTCACTGATACCGGGCCAGGTATACCAGATGACCTGGCGGCTAAAATTTTTGATCCTTTTTTCACCACAAAGGAAAGAGGAAAAGGTACGGGCTTGGGCTTATCGCAAGTCCGTAAGTTCGCAGAGAACGCTGGGGGCACCGTCATGGTTGATAATGCACCCGACAAGGGAACAGTCGTATCTTTGTACTTGAAATCATTGGGTCGAATCGACTCTGCGATTAATCCCACATAATCATCGTGGCTTAAGTAACCTTCTTTACATGATTTGCCTGTATGCCGGCCTGATACGCTGTTGTTCCGTAAGTGTATGGCCAATACAGGTTGTGCGATCAACGGTCTGATCCGTAGATGTTAGAATCAGTGGCAAGTCTGACCTAACGCGGGCGCGCATTGGGCGTTTTGGGACGTCAACCTTGGATAACCAGACGGGCCGGAAGGTGCAGTAATGTTTCTTAGTCTTGAAGTTCGCAGCTATGAGAGGGAAGACCGTCACCACCACCACGAGCATGCTCAATTGGTACTGCCGATTCGTGGCGAAATGGAAATTGACGTAAACGGTCGCGGCGGCTGCATTGATCAGTCATTGGCAGCGCTTGTGACACCTGGCTCGATCCATTCGCAGCAGACTAACCTCGATAGCCGTTTTTTAGTTTTGGACTGTGCGCCGACGATTATGGAAACGCTCCAGATCGAGCGTCTTGCTCAAAAAATATATGTGCCCATTTCCCCCGCTACTCGTCGGCTTATAGAGTTCGCTGAGCTAATCGGCAATGCACAATTGTCCATCGCGGCCTCCCAATTGGGGCCTCTGCTTTTATCGTCTCTAAATCCGGATATCTCCCGCTTTCCAGACCCCATGAAGCAGTTGATCGCTCGTATTCAGGCGGATCCTGGAGCGAACTGGAGCAATGAACGCATGGCTCAAGTAGCAAAAATGAGCATGAGTCAGATGCACCAACGTTTCCGGCTAATGTTCGAGATGAGTCCGCAAGTTTGGTTGACTGATTTACGCCTGCAAGAAGCTCAACGATGGTTGCGTGGAACCTCATTGACCATATCCGAGATTGCCTTGCGTGCCGGCTTTAGCGACCAGGCATCGCTGACCCGTGCCATGCAGCGCGTGAGGGCCACGACCCCGGCGGTTTATCGTAAAACGCAAAAACAGTCTGGGTAAAAAATCCCGTAGTTACCGACAATACTCCCCGAATCAGTTGCTCCAGACTTTACCCATAACGCTTTGGAGCGCGGATGAAATGTTTGCTGACCGATTACTGCTAAAGGGCATTGTCTACGGAGTTTGCGCGGGCCTGTGTTGGGGAGTGATCTTCCTCGGCCCCCAGCTCACCCCGGGGCTGAGCGGACTGCAATTCGCCGTTCTGAGATTTCTCTGCTACGGCGCGATTTCGGTGGCCTTGCTTATGCCCCGCTGGAGGCGCGTTTGCGCCAATCTCACTATCGCCGACTGGAAGTCACTCTTCTGGCTTAGCCTGATTGGGAACCTCATTTACTACACGCTAGTGGGCACCGGTGTGCAGTTGGTTGGCATTGCCACAACGTCTCTGATCGTCGGACTCATTCCCGTGTTCGTCACGCTGGCAGGTCGTCATGACGTCAACGCAATTTCTTTGCGCAAGCTAACTCCCTCGCTGTTCTGCGCTGTGGGCGGGGTCGTACTCATCAGCTGGCACGCACTGATCAACGGCGACAAGCCAGATATACTGACAAACGTGGCCGGAATTCTATGCGCAGCGGGCGCGTTAGTGACATGGAGTTGGTTCGCAGTGAGCAACGCTCGGCGGCTGGCTCAGGTAACCAGCGTTTCCGCCCATGACTGGGCACTGCTGACAGGGGTCATGACTGGCGCTCAGTCACTGCTTTTGGCGGTACCTGTCCTGGGCTGGCAGGTCGGAACGCATGACAACTCCGAATGGCTACACTTTGTCATGGTAGCCGGTGGCGTAGCGTTTTTATCTTCGGTTGTGGGTAATGCGTGCTGGAATCAGGCGAGCCGACTTCTACCACTGGCACTAAGCGGACAAGTGCTCGTGATTGAGACGTTAGCGGCGCTGGTTTTTGGATTTCTATGGGAGCATCGGCTGCCCGACT
>NZ_CVTT01000053.1:0-14970 GCF_900006605.1 Pseudomonas sp. 58 R 3
CCGCTGGACATCGAATACCCGCGTGACCGCCTGCTGTACATGATGCAAGACAGCCGCGCCAGGTTGCTGCTCAGCCACACCAGCGCCTTGCCGCAATTGCCGCTCGCCGAAGGGCTGGAAGCCCTGGCCATTGACCGCACCGAAGACTGGACGGGCCACAGCGACACGGCACCAAGCGTCAATCTGGACGGCGACAACCTCGCCTACGTGATCTACACCTCCGGCTCCACCGGCATGCCCAAAGGCGTGGCGGTTTCCCACGGCCCGCTGGTGGCGCACATCATCGCCACGGGCGAGCGCTACGAAACCGGCCCGGCCGACTGCGAATTGCACTTCATGTCCTTCGCCTTCGATGGTTCCCACGAAGGCTGGATGCACCCGCTGATCAACGGCGCCAGCGTGCTGATCCGCGATGACAGCCTGTGGCTGCCGGAGTACACCTACGCGCAAATGCACCGTCACAACGTAACCATGGCCGTGTTCCCACCGGTGTACCTGCAACAACTGGCCGAGCATGCCGAACGCGACGGCAACCCGCCTAAAGTGCGCGTGTACTGCTTCGGTGGCGATGCCGTGGCACAGGCCAGCTACGACCTGGCCTGGCGCGCACTGAAACCGACGTATCTGTTCAACGGCTACGGCCCGACCGAAACCGTGGTCACACCGCTGCTGTGGAAAGCCCGTCGCGGCGACCCCTGCGGCGCCGTCTATGCGCCGATCGGCACGCTGTTGGGCAACCGCAGCGGCTACGTGCTGGACGCGCAACTCAACCTGCAACCCATCGGCGTGGCCGGTGAGCTCTACCTGGGCGGCGAAGGCGTGGCCCGCGGTTATCTGGAGCGCCCGGCACTGACTGCCGAACGCTTCGTGCCGGACCCGTTCGGCAAACCCGGCAGCCGCGTGTACCGCAGCGGCGACCTGACCCGTGGCCGCGCAGATGGGGTGGTGGATTACCTTGGCCGAGTTGACCATCAAGTAAAAATCCGTGGTTTCCGTATTGAGCTGGGTGAAATCGAGGCGCGTCTGCGTGAGCAGGACAGCGTTGGCGAAACCGTTGTCGTGGCCCAGGAAGGCCCGAACGGCAAACAGCTGGTGGCTTATGTGGTTCCAGCAACCGCGCAGCCAAATGAAACCGAGTTCCGCGACAGCCTGCGCCGTGCGCTGAAAACCCGCTTGCCGGATTACATGGTGCCCACGCACTTCATGTTCCTGGCGCAGATGCCACTCACGCCTAACGGCAAGCTCGACCGCAAGGGCCTGCCCGAGCCGGATGCGAGCCTGATGCAGCAGCACTACGTCGCCCCGCAAACCGAGCTGGAGCAACAGATTGCCGCGATCTGGGCCGAGATTCTGCACCTGCCTCGCGTGGGCCTGGACGATAACTTCTTCGAAGTGGGCGGCCACTCCCTGCTGGCGATCCAGATCACTTCGCGGGTGCAGGCCGAACTGGGGCTGCAAGTGCCGCTGGTGGAAGTGTTCCAGACCGAAACGTTGCGCGCCTATGTGCAGGCCGCCGCCACCTTCCGCGCCGGCAGCGCGGAAGATTTTGATGACCTTCGTGACTTTTTGAGCGAACTAGAGGCGATTTGAACCATGCTTTCCAACCCTAATATCGATCTGGTTTCGCGCTTTCTTCGCCTGCCTCTGGAACAGCGTCAGCAGTTTTACCAACGCCTGCAAAGCCGCGGCATGAGTTTCGCGCAACTGCCGATCGCCTCGATTCGCGAGCAGGGCCAACACGCGCCGCTGTCTTATGCCCAGGAGCGCCAGTGGTTTCTCTGGCAACTGGACCCGCACAGCGCGGCCTATCACGTCCCCGGCGCCTTGCGCCTGAGCGGGCGCCTGGACAAGGCCGCGCTGCAACGCAGCTTCGACACGCTGGTGGCACGCCACGAGAGCCTGCGCACCCGTTTGCACCTGGAGGGCGAGCAGCGTGCCCAGCAAGTGTTGGCGCATGCGGTGATCGAGATTGCTGAACGCTCAATCGACGAGGCCCAGCTCAAGGCAAGCGTCGAAGCTGAAATCGCCCGACCTTTCGATTTGCAGCAAGGTCCGTTATTGCGCGTCAGCTTGCTCGGCCTAAGCGCAGAAGAGCATGTATTGGTGCTGGTGCAGCACCATATCGTCTCTGACGGCTGGTCGATGGGCGTGATGGTGCAAGAGCTCATGCAGCTGTATGCCGCCTACAGCCAGGGCCAGGACTGCACGTTGGCGCCGCTGCCGATCCAGTACGTCGACTACGCAGTGTGGCAACGCCGCTGGATGGAAGCGGGGGAGAAGGCCCGCCAACTGGATTACTGGCGTGAGCTGCTCAGCGGCACACAGCCGGTGCTGGAACTGCCGCTCGATTACTCGCGCCCAGCGCAGCAGAGTTTCCTAGGCGCACGCCAGGACATGGCCCTGGAACCCGCCCTGGTCGCCGGTCTCAAGGCCCTGGCGCAACGCGAAGGGGTGACGCTGTTCATGCTGCTGTTGGCGGCGTTCCAGGCATGTCTGTACCGCTACAGCGGGCAGTCGGATATTCGCGTCGGCGTGCCGATCGCCAACCGCAACCGTGTCGAGACCGAATCGCTGATCGGCTTTTTCGTCAACACCCAGGTGCTCAAGGCCGATCTCGACGGCCAGATGACGTTCACCCAGTTGCTGCAACATACCAAGCGCCGCGCGCTGGAGGCCCAGGCTCATCAGGACTTGCCGTTCGAGCAACTGGTCGAAGCACTGCAACCCGAACGCAGCCTGAGCCATAACCCGCTGTTTCAGGTGATGTTCAACCACCAGGCCAAGACCCCATCCGCAGAGCAACAACTGCCGGGCCTGCGTGTGGCCGGCCTCGAACTGGAAACCCAGAGCGCCCAGTTTGACCTGAGCCTGGATACCCAGGAGAGCGGCGACGGCCTCTGGGCCTCCCTGACCTATGCCACCGACCTGTTCAATACGGCGACCGCCTCGCGCATGCTGGGCCATTGGCTGAACCTGTTGCGCGCCGCCGTGGCCAACCCTGCATTGGCCTTGCAGGATCTGGCCATGCTGGATACCACGGAGCGCCAACAACTCCTCTACCAGTGGAATGCCACCGAGCGCGCTTACCCGCAAGGCCACTGGGTGCATCAGTTGATAGAAGCGCAGGCGCTCAAGCAGCCGGATGCAGCGGCGTTGCGCTTTGGTGACGTATCGCTGAGCTACGCCGAACTGAACCACCGCGCCAATCGCCTGGCCCATCGTTTGATCGAAGCCGGCGTTGGCCCGGATTCGCTGGTGGGGCTGGCCGTGGAGCGCTCCATCGAGATGGTGGTGGGGCTGCTGGCCGTGCTCAAGGCCGGTGGCGCCTATGTGCCGCTGGACCCGGAATACCCGCGTGAGCGGCTGGCCTACATGCTTGAAGACAGCGGTGTGAAGCTGCTGCTGACTCAGGCGCATTTGCTCGAACAGTTGCCGATCCCGCCAGGATTGGAAACTTTGGTGCTGGGTGAAACCGGCTTCGAAGGCTACAGCGACGCGAACCCGGACATCGCGCTGGACGGCGAAAACCTCGCCTACGTGATCTACACCTCCGGCTCCACCGGCCAACCCAAAGGCGCCGGAAACCGCCATTCAGCGCTGCTCAATCGCCTGCAATGGATGCAGCAGGCCTATGGCCTGGGCGTCAACGACAGCGTGTTGCAAAAGACCCCGTTCAGCTTTGACGTGTCGGTGTGGGAGTTCTTCTGGCCACTGATGACCGGCGCACGCCTGGTCGTCGCAGCGTCGGGCGATCACCGTGATCCGGCCCGGCTGGTCAGCCTGATCACGGCCGAGCAGATCACCACGCTGCACTTTGTGCCCTCGATGTTGCAGGCGTTCCTGCAAGACCCGGCGGTTTCGACCTGCCACAGCGTGCAGCGCATCGTGTGCAGCGGCGAGGCGCTGCCGGTGGATGCGCAACAGCAAGTCCTGGCCAAACTGCCGCACGCCGGGCTGTATAACCTGTACGGTCCGACCGAAGCCGCCATCGACGTGACCCACTGGACCTGTGTCGATGAAGGGCGTGACGCCGTGCCGATTGGTCGCCCGATTGCCAATCTGGGCTGCTACATCCTCGACAGCCATTTCGAACCGGTACCCATTGGCGTATTGGGCGAGCTTTACCTGGGCGGCGTCGGCCTGGCCCGTGGTTATCACCGGCGTCCGGCATTGACCGCCGAGCGCTTTATCGCCCATCCCTTTGTCAGCGGTGAGCGTCTGTACCGCAGCGGCGACCTGGCGCGGTATCGCGCAGACGGCGTAATCGAATACGCCGGGCGGGCCGATCATCAGGTCAAATTGCGTGGCCTGCGTATCGAGTTGGGCGAAATCGAAGCCCGTTTGCTGGCGCACGATTACGTCCGCGAAGCAGCGGTGTTGGCGCCGGACAGTCAATACCTGGTGGGCTACCTGGTCCTGCAAAACGCCGCTGACGATTGGCGCGATGTACTCAGTGCGCATCTGGCCGAAACCCTGCCGGACTACATGGTGCCCGCACAATGGATGCTGCTGGAGCAGATGCCCCTGAGCCCCAACGGCAAGCTTGACCGCAAGGCGCTGCCAAAGCCCGAAGCCACGCAGCAATATGAAGCCCCGCAAAGCGCGCTGGAGCAGCAAATCGCCGCTATCTGGGCCGATGTGCTGGGCATCGAGCTGGTGGGGTTGAACGACAACTTCTTCGAGCGCGGCGGTGACTCGATCATCTCCATCCAGGTAGTCAGCCGCGCGCGTGCCGCCGGTATTCATTTCACCGCCAAGGCGTTGTTCCAGCATCAAACCGTGCGCAGCCTCGCGCGGGTGGCGCAGTTGCAAAGCGCGCGGGTGATCGACCAGGGTTCTGTACAGGGTGAGACGCCGTTGCTGCCGTTCCAGCAGTTGTTCTTCGACAGGCAACTGCCGGACTCGCATCACTGGAACCAATCCTTCTTGCTGACGCCACGCCAAACGCTTGAGGGCGATCGTCTGGAAACTGCTTTGCAAGGCCTGATTGCCCACCATGATGTGTTGCGTTTGCGCTTTAGCCAGCACCCTGAGGGTTGGAAAGCCGAGCATGCCGCAGCAGGCACACAGGTGCTGTGGCAAGCCAAGGTGGCGGATGCCAGCGAGTTGACCGCACTGTGCGAAAAAGCCCAGCGCAGCCTCGACCTGCAACAGGGGCCATTGCTGCGTGCGGTCCTGGCCGAGCTGGCAGACGGTTCCCAGCGCCTGTTGCTGGTGATGCACCACTTGGTGGTGGATGGCGTGTCCTGGCGGGTGTTCCTCGAAGACCTGCAAGCGCTGTATCGCGAACAAACATTGCCGGCCAAAACCTCGTCGTTCAAAGCCTGGGCCGAGCGCTTGCAGGCCCACGCCCGCAGTGCGGCGATGGCGTCCGAGCAAGCCTTTTGGCTGCAACAGCTGCAAGGTGCGGCCAGCGACTTGCCGTGCCGTGAACCGCAAGGCGCGCGCCCCGGGCGACTGGCCGAGACTGTGGTCAGCCAACTGGACGCCGAACGCACCCGGCAACTGCTGCAACAGGCGCCGACCGCCTACCGTACCCAGATCAACGACCTGCTGCTCACGGCCCTGGCGCGGGTGATCTGCCAGTGGACGGGCCACGCCTCGAGCCTGATCCAGCTGGAAGGCCATGGCCGTGAAGACCTGTTTGACGACATCGACCTGACGCGCACCTTGGGCTGGTTCACCAGTCTGTTTCCGGTGCGCCTGACTCCGGACGCATCCCTGGCGGTTTCGATCAAACAGATCAAGGAGCAACTGCGCAGCGTGCCGCATAAAGGCCTGGGGTTTGGCGCTTTGCGTTACCTGGGCGATGACGCCACACGTGCGGCGTTCAGTGCTCTGCCAGCGCCACGCATCACCTTCAACTACCTGGGCCAGGTCGACGGCAGTTTCGACCAGCCAAACACGCTGTTCGCGCCCGCCGCAGAAAGTGCCGGCACCGAACAAAGCCCGGACGCGCCGCTGGGCAACTGGTTGACGCTCAACGGCCAGGTCTATGGCGGCGAACTGCAACTGGGCTGGACGTTCAGCCCGTTGATGTTCGACCCTGCTGTGATCGAAACGCTGAGCGCGGCCTACACCCGCGAACTCAACGCGCTGATCGAACATTGCTGCACGCCCGGCAATGGCGGTGTGACCGCTTCCGATTTCCCGTTGTCGCGCTTGAATCAATCGCAGCTGGAGTCGTTGCCGCTGGCCTTCGATGCCGTAGAAGACCTCTACACCTTGTCGCCCATGCAGCAGGGCATGCTCTTTCACACGCTCTATGAGCAGACGGCGGGCGACTACATCAACCAGATCCGCGTGACTGCGCAGGGCCTGGACGTGTCGCGCTTCCAGCACGCCTGGGATGCCACGGTGCAGGCCCATGATGTGCTGCGCAGCGGGTTCTTCTGGGAAGGCCAGCTGGAGTGGCCGTGCCAGGTGGTGTACCGCCAGGCACGGTTGCCGATCCAGGTTCTGGACTGGCGCGCCATGCCGGAGCGCGAACTGGAACTGCGCAACCTGCAACAGGCCCAGCGCCGCCAGGGTTTTGACCTGGCCAAGCCACCGCTGGTGCGCCTGGTACTGGTGCGCACCGATGAGCAGTGCTACGAGTTGATCTACACCAGCCATCACATCCTGATGGACGGCTGGAGCAATTCGCGACTGTTCGGTGAAGTGCTGCAACGCTATGCCGGGGTGGCGGTGCCGGAAGCGGCCGGGCGCTATCGCGATTACATCGGCTGGCTGCAACAGCGTGACGCCGCTGCGACCGAAGCCTTCTGGCGCGAGCAGTTGAGTGCGTTGCAAACCCCAACTCGGCTGGGCAGCAGCCAACCGATGGCGGTGCAAGGGCATGGCGAGCACCAACTGGCGCTTGATCGCACACTCACAACTCAACTTGAGTCGTTCGCCCGAAGCCACAAGGTCACGCTTAACACCCTGATCCAGGCGGCGTGGCTGATTCTGTTGCAGCGTCACAGTGGCCAGGCGGTGGTGGCGTTCGGTGCCACTGTGGCCGGGCGCCCGGCGGAGCTTGCGGGCGTTGAGCAGCAGATCGGTCTGTTCATCAACACCTTGCCGGTGATCTGCGCGGTAGAGGGGCAGGTGACGGTGGCCGACTGGTTGCAAGCGGTGCAGGCGCAAAACCTGGCGTTGCGTGAGCACGAGCACACCGGGCTGTATGACATTCAGCGCTGGGCCGGGCAGGGCGGTGAAGCCTTGTTCGACAATATCCTGGTGTTCGAAAACTACCCGGTGTCCAAAGCCCTGGCGCAAAGCGGCGGCAGCGGCATTCAGTTTGGCGAACCCCACGCCCATGAACAAACCAACTTCCCGCTGACGGTGCTGGTGGATCTGGGCGATACGCTGTCGGTGCAGTTCAGCTTTGCCCGCGCGTATTTCCATGAAGACACGGTGCAAGGTTACGGCCGACACCTGGTCAACCTGCTGCAAGCCATGCTTGAGGGCGGGCAGCAACGTCTGGGTGAGCTGGCGATGCTCGACGCCACTGAGCGTCAGCAGGTGATTCAGGACTGGAACGCCACATCCCGCGATTACCCGTTGCAGCAAACGGTGCATCAACTGATTGAAGCGCAGGTTGCGCTCACGCCAGCGGCGCCGGCACTGGTGTTTGCCGAGCAGCGCTTGAATTACGCCGAGCTGAACCGCCGCGCCAATCGCCTGGCCCATCGTCTGATCGAAGCGGGCGTTGGCCCGGACTCGCTGGTGGGGCTGGCGGTAGAGCGTTCCATCGAGATGGTGGTCGGCCTGCTGGCGGTGCTCAAGGCCGGTGGCGCGTATGTGCCGCTGGACCCGGAATATCCCCGTGAGCGCCTGGCCTACATGCTCGAAGACAGCGGCGTGAAGCTACTGCTCACTCAGGCGCATCTACTCGGTCAGCTGCCGATTCCACACGGTTTGGAAACGCTGGTACTAGGCGAGACGGAGTTCGACAGCTATAGCGCAGAGAATCCGGGTATTGCTCTGGACGGCGAAAACCTCGCCTACGTGATCTACACCTCCGGTTCCACCGGCCAGCCCAAAGGCGCCGGCAACCGTCATGCGGCCCTGACCAACCGCCTGCAATGGATGCAGGAGGCCTATGGCCTGGATGTCAGCGACAGCGTGCTGCAAAAGACCCCGTTCAGCTTTGACGTGTCGGTGTGGGAGTTCTTCTGGCCACTGATGACCGGCGCACGCCTGGTCGTTGCCGCGCCGGGCGACCACCGTGACCCGGCCAGGCTGGTCAGCCTGATCAATGCCGAACAGGTCACCACGCTGCACTTTGTACCCTCGATGTTGCAGGCCTTTGTGCAAGACCCGACCGTTGCGACGTGCCACACCTTGCACCGCATCGTGTGCAGCGGCGAGGCGCTGCCGGTGGATGCGCAACAGCAGGTCTTCGCCAAACTGCCGCAAGCGCGGCTGTATAACCTGTACGGCCCGACTGAAGCCGCCATCGATGTGACCCACTGGACCTGCCTTGATGAAGGTCGCGATGCGGTGCCGATTGGTCGCCCGATTGCCAATCTGGGCTGCTACATCCTCGACAGCCATTTCGAACCGGTACCCATTGGCGTATTGGGCGAGCTTTACCTGGGCGGCGTCGGCCTGGCCCGTGGTTATCACCGGCGTCCGGTATTGACCGCCGAGCGCTTTATTGCCAACCCCTTTGCCAACGGTGAGCGCCTGTACCGCACCGGCGACCTGGCGCGTTATCGCGACGACGGCGTGATCGAGTACGCCGGGCGTATCGACCATCAAGTCAAGTTGCGTGGCCTGCGTATCGAGTTGGGCGAAATCGAAGCGCGCCTGCTGGAGCATGAATGGGTGCGTGAAGCCGCGGTGCTGGCCGTCGACGGCAAATACCTGGTGGGCTACCTGGTGCTGCAACACGCCGCCGATGACTGGCGCGACGTAGTGAGCGCGCACTTGGCCCAAAACCTGCCGGACTACATGGTGCCCGCGCTATGGATGCTGCTGGAACAGATGCCCCTGAGCCCCAACGGCAAGCTCGACCGCAAGGCGTTGCCCAAAGCCGACGCCAACGTGCAGACGCGCGAATACGTGGCGCCGGGCAGCGACCTGGAACAACAGATTGCCGCAATTTGGGCCGAAGTGCTCGACGTGCAGCGGGTGGGCCTGAACGACAACTTCTTCGAGTTGGGCGGGCATTCCCTGTTGGCCACCCAAGTGGTGGTGCGCCTGCGCGAGCAGTTGCACGCCGAATTCGACGTCAAGTCGATCTTCACCACCCCGACCCTGGCGGACTTCAGTGCCTATGTAGCCACCCGGCAAACAAATAATTCGCCGGTGCAGGACGCATTGGCTAAATCCTTGGAGGCCCTCAAACGTCTATCAGCAGAAGATTTGGATAAATTGATTTCCTGAGGGGCGTGGCGTGCAAGCATTAATCGAGTCGGTAGGTTCACTGTCTGCGCAACAAAAGAAAGCGTTGGCGGTAATGCTCAAGCAGCAAGGCATCAACCTGTTTGAGATTGCCCCGGTTTTCAAGCGTCAGGAAGGCGAGCCGCTGCGACTCTCTTATGCCCAGGAGCGGCAGTGGTTTTTGTGGCAGTTGGAGCCGCAGAGCCCTGCCTACCATTTGCCACGTGCGTTGCGGTTAAAAGGCCAACTTGATCGGCCGGCCTTGCAACGCAGCTTTGACGCCTTGATTGCCCGTCACGAGAGTTTGCGCACCTGCCTGCATCAGGACGTCGATCAGGTATTACAGGTGGTCAAGCCTGAACTGCACCTTGAGATCGCTGAGGGTGTGGGTGATCGCACGCAACTCGAAGCTCAAGTGCAAGCCGAAGTCGCCAAACCCTTTGATCTGCAACAAGGCCCGCTGCTGCGGGTGAAATTACTGCAGATGGCGCCGGATGAGCATGTACTGGTGCTGGTGTTGCACCACATTGTCTCCGACGGCTGGTCGATGCAGGTCATGGTCGATGAGCTGGTGCAGTTGTACGTGGGCTTCAGCCAGGGCCAGGATGTGCGCTTGCCGGAGTTGCCGGTTCAATACCCCGACTATGCCTTGTGGCAGCGCAGTTGGATGGAAGCCGGCGAAAAAGAGCGCCAGCTGGGTTACTGGGTTGAGCGGTTGGGCGGTGAGCAACCGGTATTGGAGTTGCCCCTGGATCATCCGCGCCCGCCGGTACAAAGTTATCGCGGCGCGCGTCTGGACATGGACCTGGACGCAGTGTTGGTCAGCAGCCTCAAGGCGCTGGCTCAGCGCGAAGGTGTGACGTTGTTCATGCTGTTGCTGGCGTCCTTCCAGACGCTGTTGTATCGCTACAGCGGGCAGTCGGATATTCGCGTCGGTGTGCCGATCGCCAACCGCAATCGCGCAGAAACCGAGCGCCTTATCGGCTTCTTCGTCAATACCCAGGTGTTCAAGGCCGATATCGACGGGCAGATGCCCTTCAGTCAGTTGCTGGCCCAGGTCAAGCAGCGCGCACTCCAGGCCCAGAGTCATCAGGATCTGCCGTTCGAGCAGCTGGTCGAGGCACTGCAACCGGAGCGCAGCCTGAGCCATAACCCGTTGTTCCAGGTGATGTTCAACCACCAGACTGAAGCGCATAAGTCCCGTGGCGAGCTGCAATTGCCGGGCCTGGCCGTTGAGGCACTGGAGTGGGGCAGCCAGAGTGCACAGTTCGACCTCAGCCTGGATACTCAAGAGTCCCCGCAAGGTATCTGGGCGTCGCTGACCTACGCCACTGACCTGTTCGAAGCGCCCACCGTGCAACGCATGGCCGAGCATTGGCAGCGCTTGCTGCGCGCCATTGTCGGGCGTGCGGACACCCGTGTGGCGCAGTTGGCCATGCTGATCGATGCAGAACAGCGCGATGTGCTGTACGCCTGGAACCAGAGTGGCCCCGTGTTCGAAGCGGCGGCAGGCGTTCACGGGTTGTTCGAGGCCCAGGTGCAACAGCGCCCGGAGGCGGTTGCCCTGTGCCTGGACGAACACACCATCAGTTATGCCGAGTTGAACCGCCAGGCCAATCGCCTGGCGCATGCGCTGATCGCACGCGGTGTCGGCCCGGAAGTGCGGGTGGGTGTGGCGGTCGAGCGCTCGTTCGAGATGGTGGTTGGCTTGTTGGCCGTGCTCAAGGCCGGCGGCGCCTATGTGCCGCTGGACCCGCAATACCCGCGCGAACGCTTGCTGCATATGCTGGAGGACAGCGGTGTGCGTGTGGTACTGACGCAAGCCCATGTGCCGATGCCGCTGCCAGAAGGCATGGCGACGCTGGACGTGGCGGATCCGAGTCTGGTCAACTACGGCGAGAACAACCCGCAGGTCAAGGTTGACAAGCACAACCTGGCCTACGTGATCTACACCTCCGGTTCCACCGGCAAACCCAAAGGCGTGGCCATCGATCATGCGGCGCTGACCGAGTTTTCGCGGATGGCCGCCGACTATTCGCGCCTGACCCAGGATGATCGCGTACTGCAATTCGCTACCTTGAATTTCGACGGTTTTGTCGAGCAGCTCTACCCGGCGCTGACCCACGGCGCGACGGTGGTATTGCGAGGGCCGCAGCTGTGGGACAGCGCTCGGCTGTACGACGAAATCATCGCCCAAGGCATCACCCTGGCCGACTTGCCGACCGCTTATTGGAACCTGTTCCTGCTCGATTGCCTGGCGGCGGGGCCACGATCCTATGGCGCGCTTCGACAGGTCCACATTGGTGGCGAAGCCATGCCACTGGATGGCCCGGCGCAGTGGGTGAAAGCCGGTCTTGGCCATGTACGCTTGCTCAATACCTATGGCCCTACAGAAGCCACCGTGGTGTCGAGTGTGCTGGACTGCACAGCCGCCGCTGAAATCGTCGGTGCCACCGCCAGCCCGATTGGCCGTTCCTTGCCGGGCCGCGCTCTTTACGTGCTGGACCGCGACTTGAACCTGGCGCCGTTGGGGGCGGTGGGCGAGTTATACATCGGCAGCCGCTGCGGTTTGGCGCGCGCCTATTTGAACCGCGCGCTGCTCACGGCCGAGCGCTTTGTGCCGGACCCGTTCGGCGCAACCGGCGAGCGGCTGTATCGCACCGGCGACCTGGCACGCTATCGCGCCGATGGTGTCATCGAGTATGTCGGGCGGGTCGATCATCAAGTCAAGATTCGCGGTTTTCGTATCGAGCTGGGTGAAATCGAGGCGCTGTTGTTGGCCCAGCCCTGCGTACGCGAAACGCTGGTGCTGGCCGTTGACAATCAGTTGGTCGCCTATCTGGTTGCCGAGCAGCAAGACGCCGCATCCCTCAAGCTGACGCTGCGCGAACAACTGCCGGATTATATGGTGCCGGCCCACCTCATCTTCCTCGACCGCATGCCGCTGAACCCCAACGGCAAGCTGGATCGCAATGCGCTGCCCAAACCCGATGTCAGCCAATCGCAGCCGGCATGGGTGGCACCGGTGACTGAGCTGGAGCAGCAGGTCGCCGCCGTGTGGGCGCAAATCCTGGGCGTTGAGCGCGTAGGGTTGACCGACCATTTCTTTGAGATGGGCGGGCATTCGCTGTTGGCCATGCAGGTGGTTTCACGCTTGCGGCATACGCTGGGGCGCGAAGTACCGCTCAAACTGGTGTTCGAGCAGCCGCGTCTGGAAGGGTTCGCTGGCGCTTTGCTCGCCCTGGAAAGTGGCCTGGGTGAGCAGGCGCCCGCACTGGTGTCGGTCGGTCGTGACCAGCCGCTGCCGCTGTCGTATGCCCAGGAGCGTCAGTGGTTCCTTTGGCAACTGGCCCCGGACAGCGCCGCCTACCATATCCCCAGCGCCTTGCGCCTCAGGGGGCGGCTGGACACGGCGGCGTTGCAGCGCAGTTTCGATGAGTTGGTCGCTCGCCATGAAAGCCTGCGCACCTGCGTCGAACAGCAAGCGGACGGTGCGCGGCAAGTTATCCGCGCGCAGGCGGTGTTGCCTGTCCAGTGCGTTGACGTGCAAGAAGCTGATCTGCAAGCGCAGGTAGAAGCCGAAATCGCACAGCCGTTCAACCTGCAAAACGGGCCGTTGCTGCGTGTGACCTTAATGCGTGTGGCGCAGGACGATCATGTGTTGGTGCTGGTGCAGCATCACATCGTCTCTGACGGTTGGTCGATGCACGTCATGATCGACGAGCTGGTGCAACTTTATGCCGCCTTCAGCCAGGGCCAGGCAGCACAGTTGCCGCTGATGCCGATCCAGTACGCCGACTTTGCCGTATGGCAGCGTACGTGGATGGAAGCCGGTGAGCAGGCCCGACAACTGGACTACTGGCGCGACGTGCTCGGTGGCGAACAGCCCGTATTGGAGTTGCCGTTCGACCATCAACGTCCGGCGCAGCAAAGCCATCGTGGCGCGCGTCTGGATGTGCCGTTGCCTGCCGAACTGGCGCAAGGTCTTAAAGCCCTGGCCCAGGCGCAGGGCGTGACGATGTTTATGTTACTGCTGGCCTCGTTCCAGACATTGCTGCACCGCTACAGCGGCCAGCACGACATCCGTGTCGGTGTGCCGATCGCCAACCGCAATCGTGTGGAAACCGAACGTCTGATCGGCTTTTTCGTCAACACTCAAGTGCTCAAGGCCGATATCGACGGGCACATGACGGTTGCCGAGTTGCTGGCCCAGGTCAAGCAGCGTGCGCTGCAGGCACAGGCCCATCAGGACCTGCCGTTCGAGCAATTGGTGGAAGCCCTGCAACCCGAGCGTAGCCTGAGCCTGAACCCGTTGTTCCAGGTGATGTTCAACTATCAGAGCGAAGGACACCTGGGTGTGCAAGCGCTGACGGACTTGCGCATCGAAGGCCTGGAGTGGGAGCGCCGTACCGCGCATTTCGACCTCGACTTGGACGTGCATGAAAGTACACAAGGGCTGTGGGCCTCGCTGGGTTATGCCACCGATCTGTTTGAAGCCACCACTATCGAGCGCATGGCGCGCCACTGGCAGAATCTGTTGCAGGCGATGGTTGCCGACCAGCAGCAGAACATCGGCCAGTTGAACCTGTTGGATAGCGACGAGCAGCAGCACATCCTGCAACTGTGGAACTGCACCGAGTCGGGCTTCTCGGCCGAGCGCCTGGTGCATGAGTTGTTCGCCGATCGCGCCCGGGAAACCCCGGATGCGGTGGCGGTCAAGTTCGATGCGCAAACCCTGACTTATGGCGAGCTGGACCGCCAGGCCAACCGCCTGGCCCATGCGCTGATCGCCCGTGGCGTCGGCCCGGAAGTGCGGGTGGCGATTGCCATGCCGCGCAGTGCGCAAATCATGGTGGCTTTTCTCGCAGTGATGAAGGCTGGCGGCGTGTATGTGCCGCTGGACATCGAATACCCGCGTGACCGCCTGCTGTACATGATGCAAGACAGCCGCGCCAGGTTGCTGCTCAGCCACACCAGCGCCTTGCCGCAATTGCCGCTCGCCGAAGGGCTGGAAGCCCTGGCCATTGACCGCACCGAAGACTGGACGGGCCACAGCGACACGGCACCAAGCGTCAATCTGGACGGCGACAACCTCGCCTACGTGATCTACACCTCCGGCTCCACCGGCATGCCCAAAGGCGTGGCGGTTTCCCACGGCCCGCTGGTGGCGCACATCATCGCCACGGGCGAGCGCTACGAAACCGGCCCGGCCGACTGCGAATTGCACTTCATGTCCTTCGCCTTCGATGGTTCCCACGAAGGCTGGATGCACCCGCTGATCAACGGCGCCAGCGTGCTGATCCGCGATGACAGCCTGTGGCTGCCGGAGTACACCTACGCGCAAATGCACCGTCACAACGTAACCATGGCCGTGTTCCCACCGGTGTACCTGCAACAACTGGCCGAGCATGCCGAACGCGACGGCAACCCGCCTAAAGTGCGCGTGTACTGCTTCGGTGGCGATGCCGTGGCACAGGCCAGCTACGACCTGGCCTGGCGCGCACTGAAACCGACGTATCTGTTCAACGGCTACGGCCCGACCGAAACCGTGGTCACACCGCTGCTGTGGAAAGCCCGTCGCGGCGACCCCTGCGGCGC
>NZ_CVTT01000049.1:0-650 GCF_900006605.1 Pseudomonas sp. 58 R 3
CTGCTCGACCTGTCAGAAGACTTGACCGGAAAACAGCGCGACGTGGCGCTGGCGATTCACCAGTTGAGTGAGTTGGGGGTGTTGCTGATGGACAAGCTGCTGGAGCGCGAGGCCGCCGGCTAACGCTGATGACCGCTGAGCACGAGGCAACACAAGGCTAATGTGGGAGCGAGCAAGCCCGCTCCCACATTTAGGTCAGTGTAGGGTTCACGTCCTACAGCGCACACTGAAACAGCAAAGTCCGAAGCCACAGCGCCTTGCTCCCTTGCCTACGCTTGCGTCAGAATCCGCCGGCTTGTGCGCTGTGGTGGGCGTCTCTAAGGTTGCTCGGTCGCTGACAATTCAGTGATCGGGTTTAGTAGCCCGGGGTTATTCCAGTCAGTGCATGAGCTTCATCTGTCGGACGGCTTCGTCCGTGCTTGATGGTGGCTGTGTGCAGGGCGTCTTCGGGCGCGCCGGCTTTCTTGGAATTCCCCGGTCTACTAACCTGCGCACAGCTGCCACCCCTTTGTTTAGTAGCTCAGAGGTGGCGGCCCTAAAGTGGGAAATTCCAAGTATGTTCAAAATAACGCCGAACCCTCCAAGCGAACCGGACCTGAAACTCAATCAGGCCGCGCATCGCGCAATTGATCACTACCTCAATCCAAAAG
>NZ_CVTT01000048.1:0-27389 GCF_900006605.1 Pseudomonas sp. 58 R 3
CAGCCGAGCACGGCGCCGGTGAGGCTGGCCAACAGGCCCAGTACGCTCAATTGCAGGCTGAACAGCAGCATCGTTTCGCGGCGTGACAAGCCAAGGCAGCGCAACAGCGCGCTGGCGTCGAAACGGCGGCTGGCGAAGCGGTTGGCCGACAGCGCCACGGCCACGCCGGCCAGCAGCACTGCCACCAGGCTGGCCATGTTCAGGTAACGCTCGGCCTTGCCCAGGGCGCCGCCGATCTGCTGGTTGCCGTCACGCGAATCCTGCAGGCGCTGGTTGGCGGCAAGGCCCGGCTTGACCAGGTCGCGATAGGTTTGCAGCGCCGTGCTGCCCTGGGGCGCACGCCACAGTTCGCGATAGCTCACGCGGCTGCCGGGTTGCACCACGCCGGTGGCATCCAGGTCGGCGAGGTTGATCATCACGCGCGGCGTGAGGCTGTAGAAGTTACCGGCGCGGTCGGGCTCGTAGGTCAGGATATGCGTCAGTCGCAGGGTTTTCATGCCCACGTCGATGCTGTCGCCGACTTTGAGGTCCAGCGCGGTCAGCAGCCGGGCCTCTACCCAGGCTTCGCCTGGTTTGGGGCCGCCTCCCGCCGTTTCTGCGCCGAAGGGCTGCGTGGCGCTTTTGAGTTCGCCGCGCAACGGGTACTGCTCGTTGACCGCCTTGATGCTGGAGAGCTGGATGCCATTATCGGTAGCGATAACGCTGGAGAACTCAACAATGCGCGCGTGATCCAGGCCCAGCTCCGTCCCTGATCTGATTTGTTCGGGGCGGGCCGGCGAGCTGCCTTCGAGCACCAGGTCGGCACCGAGGAATTCGGTGGCCCGCAACAGCATGGCGCCGTTCAGGCGTGCACCGAAGTAGCCGATGGCGGTGCTGGCCGTGACCGCCACCAGCAGGGCGAAAAACAACACGCGCAATTCGCCTGCGCGGGCGTCGCGCAACAATTGACGCATGGCAAGGCTGAACAGGCGCAACAGCGGCAAACGTGCCATCAAGGCTCCAGGGGCGCGACCATCAGGCCGGCTTCAAGGCGGATCAGGCGTCGGCAACGATGGGCCAGGCGCTCGTCGTGGGTGACCAGCACCAGGGTCGTGCCGCTTTCCTTGTTGAGTTCGAACAGCAGGTCGCTGATGCGCTCGCCGGTGTGGCTGTCGAGGTTGCCGGTGGGTTCATCGGCAAACAGCACATCCGGTTCGGCGGCAAAGGCCCGGGCGATGGCGACGCGTTGCTGCTCGCCGCCGGATAGCTGGCGCGGCGAGTGGGTCAGGCGTTGGCCCAGGCCCACACGTTCCAGCAAGTGGGTGGCGCGCTCGCGGGCATCTTTGCGGCCGTCCAGTTCCAGCGGCAACATGACGTTTTCCAGCGCGTTGAGGCTGTCGAGCAGTTGGAATGACTGGAAGACAAACCCCACGTGCTCGGCGCGTATGCGCGCGCGCTGGTCTTCGTCGAGGGTGCTCAAGGCTTGCCCGGCCAGGGTGACTTCACCGCTGCTGGGCAGATCGAGGCCGGCCAGCAGGCCGAGGAGGGTGGATTTGCCGGAACCGGAGCTGCCGACGATAGCCAGGCTATCGCCCTTGTTCAGTTCCAGGCTCAGTTCGTGCAGGATAGTCAGTTCACCTTCCGCGCTGGGAACCACTTTGCTAAGGTTCCGCGCGGTGAGAATGCTTGCGCCCATGGAGAATCCGATGCGAATGTGGTTTTTGAGTGCTGGCCTGGCCTTGATGTGCATGGCCCAGAACGCAGCGGCGGGTACAGTCCTGATCGTTGGCGATAGTATCAGTGCCGGTTTCGGGCTGGATACCAGCAAAGGGTGGGTAGCGTTGCTGGGACAACGGCTCAAGAGCGAAGGTTTCGACGATAAAGTGGTCAACGCCTCCATCAGTGGTGACACCAGTGCCGGAGGCCTGGCGCGGCTGCCGGCGGCGCTTGCAGAGCATAAACCGGATGTGGTGATTCTCGAGTTGGGCGGCAATGACGGCCTGCGTGGGCAGCCGCCAGCGCAATTGAAACAAAATCTTGCGTCGATGATTGACCAGTCCAGGGCCGGTGGTGCCAAGGTGCTGTTGCTGGGGATGCAGTTACCGCCTAACTACGGCCCGAAATACACCACGGCGTTTGCTGAGGTCTACGGTGCGTTGGCCAAGGAAAAAAACATCCCGTTGGTGCCGTTTTTCCTTGAAGGCGTGGGCGGTCATCCCGAATTGATGCAAGCCGACCTGGTTCACCCGGCAGTCGGTGCACAGGGCAAGTTGCTGGAAAATGTCTGGCCGACGCTAAAACCGCTGCTATGACGCTTTTCTACCGGCAGGCTTTCGGCTAAGGTGGCGCCCCCCCGATCTGGAGCCCCCGATGTCGCGCCCTGCCTGGTCCCTGTTCAACTACCAACTGATCGAGCCTGATGAGCAGCTGGATCTGTTCGCCTGCCAGGAAGTCCGGGTGCATCTGGTCGCGCGTCAACTGGAGTTGGGTGGCTCGATCGACCGCACGCTTTGCGGCACGTTATTGCCGGCGCAACCACGCTGGTCGTCGGTGGATCGTGCTATTTTTCAGGACCAGCGCCTGTGCCCGCTGTGCCGGGCGATTCTCGAATCGCAAAAGCGTGGCACGCCGCTGATCTGGCCCGAGCTGCGCTTCGAGTAGCAGTGGGGCAGGTTGATGCCTGGATCGCGCTTCACGTATACAATCAGTGTTTTCCTACCCGTCGTTCTGCGAAGGATTTTCCGGATGTTGTCGCGCCTTTCCGTCGTTACCTGCTGCCTGTCTCTTGCTGCCCTGTGTGCAGCCGGTTCCGCCTCAGCCTTGCAGTTGCCCTTGCCGCCGCCGGGTGAAGACATCGTCGGTCAGGTCCAGGTGATCAAGGCCAAGTACGAAGACACCTTCGCCGACCTGGGCACCACCTATGACCTGGGCTATTCGGAAATGGTCGCGGCCAACCCCGGCGTGGATGCCTGGTTGCCGGGTGCGGGCACCGAGATCGTGCTGCCCACGCGGTTCATTCTGCCGCCCGGCCCGCGCGAAGGCATCGTGATCAACCTGGCGGAATACCGGCTCTATTACTATCCAAAGGGCCAGAACGTGGTGTACACCTTCCCGTTGGGCATTGGCCGTGAGGGCTGGGGTTCGCCGGTCGCGCACACCACCATTACCGGCAAGATCCCCAACCCGACCTGGACCCCGCCAGCGTCCATCAAGGCCGAGCACGCCGCCAATGGCGACCCGCTGCCCAACGTAGTGCCGGCCGGGCCGGATAACCCGCTGGGGCCATTCAAGTTCACCTTGGGCACGCCGGGTTACCTGATCCACGGTTCGAACATGAAATTTGGTATCGGCACGCGTACAAGCCACGGCTGCTTCCGCATGTTCAATAACAACGTGCTGGAGATGGCCGACATGGTGCCGGTCGGTACATCGGTGCGCATCATCAACGATGCCTACAAGTTCGGCAGCAGTGGCGGCAAGGTCTATCTTGAGGCGCATACGCCGTTGAACGACGATGGCACGCCTTCGGTGGTCGACAAGCACACCGCCGTCATCAATGCCCTGCTCAAGCGCGAAGACCTGGCCAACAATTTGCGCGTCAATTGGGATCAGGTGCGTGACGTGGTGGCCGCCGAAGATGGCCTGCCCACCGAGATTGGTGTACCGGGTGCCGGCACACCGGTGGTGTCGAGCACGCCAGTCGATCTGCAGCAATAAGCCTGTTCGATCACAAGCCCGCCCAGGCCTTGCGCTGCGGCGGGCTTTTTATTGCGCCGGATTCAGGGCTGAATGCCGGGCAATAAAAAAGCCGATCCAAGAATGGATCGGCTTGATAACAACCCCGAAGGATTATTACTTGCGGCTTGCTTTTTCAAGCATGCGCAGAGCGCGCTCGTTAGCTTCGTCAGCAGTCTGTTGTGCTTTTTGAGCAGCAGCCAGCGCTTCATCAGCTTTACGGTAGGCTTCGTCTGCACGAGCCTGGGAGCGAGCTGCTGCGTCTTCAGTTGCAGTCAGACGAGCTTCGGTTTCTTTGGAGACGCTGCTGCAACCGGTAGCCAGAACTGCGGCCAGAGCCAGAGCAGAGAATTTCAGAACGTTGTTCATCGTGTTCCCCTTCAAGGACTTTCTATTAAATGGCTACTTTCTCAGGGTGAGCTGATAGCCGGCGTACATACTACTCATTACTTGTAGTAAGTAAACTGACGTAGCGCAAGAAGCAAAAAAAATTCTTGTGCCGTATCTATTTTGGCTAATCTTTTGGAGGTTTGTATAAAAACTGTCCAGAAATTTTCATTTCGGCGGGAACTGGAACCTACCTGAGAGGTCCGGCCAGACTGTATCCGGCTGGGTAAGCAGGTGTAAATTTATATATCTACGATGACACTTTTTTTCGGTGGGTCTTTGCCTGGCCCGGCATCTTTTGCGCATGTAGGCGCATCTAGAGGTGACTTTAAGAGCGGTAGTTCGTCTCAAGCTTCAACTGCCGGCAATGTTCAGGCTATCGATCATTGATTGATCGAAGCCCTTTCTGTAACCGCCAGCGGCAAGGGATGACGAGTGCGCCTTGAGCTATTGCAGCATTGGTGCCTACTATTCTCTACGTGCTGGTTGTGAGCGCTATAGGTTTTCTCGTTGTCGAAACCGGCACGGGGTGGCGTAGATGTTCCTTCGCCGGAAAAACATCGGTAAGGTAGGGGTCGAAATCCAAGACCCGCGAGGAGTAGTGATGAGCGAGGCGTTGTCCATCCACCATGACCAGGCTGGTCATCAGTTCGAGACCAATGTGGACGGTCATCGTGCCTATCTGACCTATATGGACCTGGGCAAACAGACCCTGGACATCTATCGCACCTTCGTGCCCAACGCATTGCGCGGGCGCGGCATTGCTGCTGCGTTGACCGAGGAAGCGTTGAAGTTCGCCGAAGAGGCTGGGTACACCGTGATCCCTTCGTGCTCTTACGTAGAGCGCTACATGGAGCGCCACCAGCGCCATGCCGCGAAGCTCTGAATAGGCGGGACGCGGAGTGTCCATGGCTGCATTCCCACGCAGAGCGTGGGAACGATCAAAAACGCCGGGCTAAGCCCGGCGTTTTTGTGTGTGCAGTTTAAGGTCAGGTGCGTTTGCGCTTGGGCAACACGTCCTTGAGCTTGGCATGCATGCTGCGCAGGGTGGTCTCGGTGGCGGACCAATCGATGCAGGCATCGGTGATCGACACGCCGTACTGCAAGTCGGCCAGGTCTTTTGGAATCGACTGGCAACCCCAGTTCAGGTGGCTTTCGACCATCAAACCGATAATCGACTGGTTGCCTTCGAGAATCTGGTTGGCGACGTTTTCCATCACCAGCGGTTGCAGGGCCGGGTCCTTGTTGGAGTTGGCGTGGCTGCAGTCGACCATGATGTTCGGCTTGATCCTGGCCTTGTTCAGCGCCTGTTCGCACAGCGCCACGCTGACCGAATCATAGTTGGGCTTGCCGTTGCCGCCGCGCAATACCACGTGGCCATAGGCGTTGCCCTTGGTGGTGACGATGGACACGCCACCTTCCTGGTTGATACCCAGGAAGCGGTGCGGGCTGGACACCGATTGCAGGGCGTTGATCGCAACCGTCAGGCCGCCATCGGTGCCGTTCTTGAAGCCCACGGCCGACGACAGGCCGGACGCCATTTCGCGGTGGGTCTGGGACTCGGTGGTGCGTGCGCCGATGGCCGACCAGCTGATCAGGTCCTGCAGGTACTGCGGGGAGATCGGGTCCAGCGCTTCGGTCGCGGTCGGCAGGCCCATTTCGGCCAGGTCCAGCAGCAATTGACGACCGATATGCAAGCCGTCCTGAATCTTGAACGAGTCGTCCAGGTACGGGTCGTTGATCAAACCTTTCCAGCCGACGGTGGTGCGTGGTTTCTCGAAATAGACGCGCATCACCAGGTACAAAGTGTCGGACACTTCAGCCGCCAGCACTTTAAGGCGCTCGGCGTATTCGTGGGCGGCCTTGAGGTCATGGATCGAGCAGGGGCCGATCACTACGAAAAGGCGGTGGTCGGTGCCGTCGAGAATGTCACGAATGACTTCGCGGCCCTTGGTCACGGTCTGCAGGGCAGCATCGCTCAAAGGGATTTCGCGCTTGAGCTGATCAGGGGTGATCAGGGTCTCGTTGGATTCGACGTTAAGGTCATTGATCGGTAAATCAGCCATCGTGTTACTCGCCAGGGTCACGGGTGCCGGCCGCCAGCTATCCCCGTGCGGCGGGCACAGCATGATTTGAATGCAGGGGGGAGGAACCTTAGCGCGTAACACGGGGCCGCGACAATGGGCAAAGCCGGCTTTAATCCAGCACCGGCGCCACAAAGGTGTCGTGGGCGAACTCACCGGCATGACGCGAAACCCACTCACGGGCCATGGTCTCTAGCTGGGCAGGGGTTGGCTCGGCGTCTTCGTGCAGGCGGCAGTAGCGTTCGATCTGGCACACTTGCTCGCCCATGCGCGCACCGAACAAGGCATGTTCATCGGTAAAGGAAATGCCGATACGGTAGCCATTTTCGACTTTGCGACACCAGGCTACATAGCCCGGATAACGGGCGCTGGCGCCCAGGGACGGGATACGCAGATCAACCGCCGTGCCCTGGCGCCAGGCACGCGGGCAATTGCAGGCGACGCCGCCCAGGCCGATAGTGTGCAGGCGTTGGCGGGGAATAGCGGGGGCGGGACGTTGGATTAACTCGACAGCGACATCATCAGGGTGAGGTAAAAAACGACCCATGTACACGGACTCCGAGCACCGTCCAATTGACGGCAGTGGCAGCAGTATAGTGAAGGAACTGGAATTGACCGACCTGGATATTGACCAGCAATTGCTGGGATTGCCAGGTATTTCGCTGCTGGTGTTTACCAGCGCAGGCTGTTCCAGTTGCCGTTGGGCACGCCAGCAACTGCCCGGCTGGAGGTTGCCGGTTGAGCGCGTGTGCTGGGTGGATGCCGGGCACAACGGCGGTGCGGTCGAACGCTACCAGATCTTTCATTTGCCTGCGTTGTTCCTCGTGTGCGAGGGTCAATTCCTTGGGCAATTACACACGCGTCTTACCCAGCCCGAGCTTGCGGACGCGATTAATCAAGCACTTACCCGTACTCCAGAGGATCTGCCATGACCCCCCAGTCGCCCCGCATCGGCATTATCGGCACCGGTGCCATCGGTGGTTTCTACGGCCTGATGCTGGCGCGCGCCGGGTTCGATGTGCACTTTCTGTTGCGCAGCGAATACGCGGCGGTCGCCGAGCACGGCCTGCACCTCAACAGTACCTTGCACGGCAAGCTGCACCTGCACCCGGTGCAGGCCTATGCCCAGGCTGCCGATATGCCGGCGTGCGATTGGCTGCTGGTCGGCACCAAATCCACCGGCAACGTGGAGCTGGCCCCGACCCTTGCCCAGGTTGCCGCACCGGGCGCCAAGGTGGTACTCCTGCAAAACGGCCTCGACGTTGAAGACAGCCTGCGCGAACACCTGCCAGCGTCGCTGCACCTGTTGGGCGGCCTGTGTTACATCGGCGTGCATCGTTCCGGGCCGGGTGTCGTCGAGCATCAGGCGCTGGGCCGCGTGAATCTTGGCTACCACAGTGGCACGGCGGCCGATGATGAGGCGCAGCAGAAAGCCATTGTCGAGGAGGGCGCCGCGCTGTTTCATCAGGCCGGCATCGAGTCCCAGGCCATGGCCAATGTGCACCAGGCGCGGTGGCATAAGTTGGTCTGGAATGTGCCGTTCAATGGCCTCTCGGTGTTGCTGGGCACCGGCACCAGCGCGATGATGGCCGATGAGTCCAGCCGCGAACTGATCCAGGCCCTGATGACTGAAGTGGTGAAGGGCGCCCATGCCTGCGGCCATGAAATTCCCGGCAGTTACGTCGAGCAAATGCTCACCATGACCGACACTATGGCTGACTACCTGCCCAGCATGTACCACGACCACGTGCACAAACGCCCACTGGAACTGGCAGCGATCTACGCTCGGCCATTGGCCGCTGCCAAAGCGGCGGGCTGCGAATTGCCACGCATGCAGGCGCTCTACCAGGCCTTGAGTTTTATTGATCGGCGCAACCGCTGATTCGGGGAGAAATACCATGGCGAAAGGATTGGGCGACAAACTGGTGCTGGCGATTTCGTCGCGGGCACTGTTCGACCTGAGCGACAGCCACAAGGTCTACCTGACCGAAGGGGTGGAGGCGTATCGCAAATACCAGATCGAACACGAGGAAGAAACCCTCGAACCCGGCGACGCCTTCCCGTTGGTCAAGAAGCTCCTGAGCCTCAACGCCAGCCTCGGGCGTGCCCGCGTCGAAGTGGTGTTGGTGTCACGCAACAGCGCCGACACCGGTTTGCGCGTGTTCAATTCGATCCAGCATTACGAGCTGGATATTTCCCGCGCCGCTTTCGTCGGTGGGCGTAGTCCCTATCCTTATTTGGCCGCGTTTGGTTGCCATCTGTTTCTATCCACCCATGCTGAAGATGTGCGCAGCGCCCTGGACGCAGGTTTCGCTGCGGCGACGATTTTGTCGGGCGGCGCACGCCGGGCATCGAGTGAAGAACTGCGCATTGCATTTGACGGCGATGCGGTACTGTTTTCCGATGAATCCGAGCGGGTGTATCAAACCGGTGGGATAGCGGCGTTTCATGCCAGTGAGCGCGAGTCGGCACGCGAGCCTTTGCACGGCGGCCCGTTCAAGGGCTTCCTGGCAGCGCTCAACCTGTTGCAGCGCGAGTTTGCGGACGACGCCTGCCCGATCCGCACCGCCCTGGTCACTGCGCGTTCGGCGCCGTCCCATGAGCGGGTGATTCGCACCTTGCGCGAATGGGACATCCGCCTGGATGAGTCGCTGTTCCTTGGCGGCCTGGAGAAATCCGCGTTTTTGGAAGCGTTCGCCGCCGATGTGTTTTTTGATGACCAGGCCGGTCATTGTGAGAAAGCCAGGGAGGTGGTGACCACCGGCCATGTGCCCCATGGCATCAGCAATGAGTTGAAAATCCAGAGCGAGCACTAGCTGCTAAGCTCAATCAATCCCCGCCATCCTGGCAGTCCAGGAGGTTCTATGATTCGTTCGATGCTGTATGCCACGGACCTCGGTCTGTATGCGCCGTATGTCATGCAACATGCGCTGGCGCTGGCCCGAACGTTCAAGGCGGATTTGTATGTGATCCATGTGGTTGAGCCGATCGGGTTGTTCGCCGAATCGGTGTTGCAAAGCTACCTTGATGAGAAGGCCCTGAGTGAATGGCAGAGCCAGGGCCTGAACACGGTGATGGCGACCATCGAGCAACGGGTGCTCGACAGTTTCCGCGAGGAGTTGGGGGAGGGCGAGCAAGACCTGCAGTTGATTCGCTCGGTGCGCGTGATCCAGGGGGACCCGTGCGAGGTGATTCTCGACCAGCTGCGTAAACTTTCCGTTGACCTGTTGATCGTAGGTAGTCATAGCCACGCAACCGCGGCCGCCACACCGCTTGGGCGCACGGCGGCGCGGGTGCTGCAACTGGCCACAGTGCCGGTTTACATGGTGCCGTCGCTGCAGCGTCGACGCAGTGATGACGCGTGATGGGTGAAAACGATAAAAAGTTCTAGATTTATCTGTCTGACCTTTAATATAGTTATATACCGTCGCTGATACCCGTGGCGTCTATCCGCTTTGAGGGACATATATGAAGCTTCAACAACTGCGCTACATCTGGGAAGTGGCGCACCACGACCTCAACGTTTCCGCTACCGCTCAAAGCCTTTACACCTCGCAACCGGGTATCAGCAAGCAGATCCGCCTGCTCGAAGACGAGCTGGGCGTCGAAGTGTTCGCGCGCAGCGGCAAGCACCTGACCCGAGTCACCCCGGCCGGTGAGCGCATCATCACCACCGCCGGCGAGATCCTGCGCAAAGTCGAAAGCATCAAGCAGATCGCCCAGGAATTCTCCAACGAGAAGAAAGGCACCCTGTCTATCGCCACCACCCACACCCAGGCGCGTTATGCCTTGCCGCCGGTGATCCGTGATTTCATCAAACAATATCCCGATGTGGCCCTGCACATGCACCAGGGTTCGCCGATGCAGATCGCCGAGATGGCCGCTGACGGCACCGTCGATTTTGCCATCGCCACCGAAGCCCTTGAGCTGTTCGGCGACCTGGTGATGATGCCGTGCTACCGCTGGAACCGTTGCGTGGTCGTGCCCCAGGGCCACCCGTTGGCCAAGCTGCCGAAGCTGACCCTTGAAGCCCTGGCTGAATACCCGATCGTCACTTACGTGTTCGGCTTTACCGGCCGTTCCAAGCTTGATGAAGCCTTCAGTCATCGCGGCCTCACGCCTAAAGTGGTGTTCACCGCCGCCGACGCCGACGTGATCAAGACCTACGTGCGTCTGGGCCTGGGCGTGGGCATCGTCGCCAAGATGGCGGTCGACACCAACCTCGATAAAGACCTGGTGGTACTCGACGCCAGCGAGCTGTTCGAGTCCAGCGTGACCAAGATCGGCTTCCGCCGTGGCACCTTCCTGCGGGGTTTCATGTGCGACTTCATCGAGAAGTTTGCGCCGCACCTGACCCGTGAAGTCATGGCCAAGGCCATCCAGTGCCATAACAAGCAGGAACTGGAAGAGCTGTTTGACGGGGTTGAATTGCCCGTACACTGATATTGGTTATTGCAGGAGTGGTTTATTTGGCCTCGGTAACCGTAAAGTGTTGCCGGGCGCCCGCCACCAGAATCTCCACCTCATCGCCTTCGAACTTGCCCAGCAGGCTTTTGCCCAGAGGCGAGCGCGGGGTGATGACGGTCACCGGCTGGCCCACCACATCGACTTTCAAGCCGGCTGCATCCGGCGCCAGGAACAGCCACTGCTGGCGGCTGTTCTCGTCCTCCAGGCCCAGTAGCGTGCCGACCTCTATCCCGCGTTGATCATCGTAGGCGCGTAGTTGCAGGTTCTGGCACAACGCCAGCGCTTGCTTGATCTCTTCGACGCGTTTGGCTTGCCCGGCCGCGAGGTAGGAAGCTTCCAGCCCCAAGGTGTCGTACTTGTTCTCCGCGATGTTTTCTTCGTGGGTCGCGGTTTCGTAGGCGGTCTGTGCGGCGCGTTGGGCGATATCCAGGTCCAGGGCGAGTTTGTCCAGGATCAACTGGAGCACGGCGTGTTTATTCATGGTCATCAATCGCAGAATTGCAGGACATTCGCCTTGCTCTTTTCATTGGGCGCGTTCTGGTCTTGTTGCAGCCAGAACTGGCATTTGGGGTTGGACAGGTTGCGCGCATTGTTGCGCGCCTGGTCCAGGGTTTGTTGCTGTTCCTGTTTGCGCAGGTTCTCGGTGTACTGCTCGAACATACGGTTGGGCGGCTCCGGCGCCACAGCGGCCGGTTTGCCCATTTGTTGAACGGCTTGTTGAACCGCTTGAGCCACGGGGGCGACGCTTTGCGGGAACAGGTAGCGCGAGGCCAGCCAGGCGGTCAGCACGATGGCGATAAACCCCAGCCACAGGCCAAAAGCCACGGCAGCACTGAGCTTGAACAGCGACAACGGACGTTCGGACATGTTGGCCTCCTGGCAGGCATTGATGGCGTGGCGGCGATTGTCGCACAGCCACTGTGCAGAATAATCGCGATCAAGCCTTCTGCATCGGCGCATTTATGCGGACAATCGAGCCTTTGAAGGTTGGAGCCCGGAATGAAAGCCCGCTGGGATATTTTTTGCAGCGTCGTCGACAACTACGGCGACATCGGCGTGACCTGGCGCCTGGCCCGGCAGTTGGTGGTGGAACACGGGTGCGAAGTGCGCTTGTGGGTCGACGACCTGCGCGCCTTCGAGCGCATGTGCCCCGAAATCGATGTGCAGCTCGATCAGCAATGGCAGGAGGGCGTTGAAGTGCGCCACTGGCCGGCCGACTGGCCGCAGACGCAACCTGCCGACGTGGTGATTGCCGCCTTCGCTTGCCAGTTGCCTCCCGATTATATGGAAGCCATGGCGGCGTGCGAACGCACGCCGTTGTGGATGAACCTGGATTACCTCAGCGCCGAAGATTGGGTGGTGGGTTGCCACCGCCTGCCGTCGGTGAAGTTCAAGGGCGTGCAGAAGTACTTCTTCTTTCCGGGGTTTCGTCCGGGCACGGGCGGGCTTTTGCGTGAAGGCGGGTTGTTGGAGCAGCGTCAGGCATTTCAGCAAGACGGCGCAGCACAACAACAATTCCTACAGTCCATAGGCGTCTTTCCGGCAGCCGGTGCGCGGCTGATGTCGTTGTTTGCCTATGAAAATGCCGGGCTCGCCAGCTGGCTGGACGTGTTGGCGACGGATGGGCATGCCACTCATCTGTTGGTGCCGGAAGGCCGCATCCTCGGCGACGTGCAGCGCTGGCTCGGTGTCGAGGCGCTGGCGGTGGGCGATGTGCATCAACGCGCGGCGCTGACCGTGCAGGTGCTGCCGTTCGTGCGCCAGGAGCAATACGACCGCCTGCTGTGGTGCTGCGACTTCAACGCCGTGCGCGGCGAAGACTCGTTCGTGCGTGCCCAATGGGCGGGGCGGCCGTTGCTGTGGCACATCTACCGCCAGGACGAAGACATCCACCTGGACAAGCTCGACGCCTTTCTGGCGCTGTACACTGCCGCCTTGTCGCCCGCCGCCAAGGTCGCTGTGGTGACCCTGTGGCAAGCCTGGAACGCTGATGGCGATATGGCTCAAGCGTGGAAAATGCTCATGGAACACTGGCCGCAGGTACACCTGCACGCGCAAACCTGGTGTCTGGAACAGGGCTTGCAGGCCGATCTTGCGACGGCGCTGGTACAGTTTTATGAAAGTTGGATATGATACGCCACCTTGAATTTTGTAAATCCCATCCAAATTTCGGATATATGCAATGAAAACTGGTAAAGAACTGAAACCCGGTACAGTGATCCGTCTCGAAAACGACCCTTGGCTGGTTCAGAAAGCTGAGTTCACCAAGTCTGGTCGTAACAGCGCAATCATGAAGACCAAGCTGAAGAACCTGCTGACCGGTTACAAGACCGAGATCGTTTACAGCGCCGATGACAAACTGGACGACGTGATCCTCGACCGCAAAGAAGCGACCCTGTCCTTCATCAGCGGCGACACCTACACGTTCATGGACACCACCGACTACACCATGTACGAGCTGAACGCTGAAGATATCGAAGCTGTTCTGCCGTTCGTGGAAGAAGGCATGGAAGACGTCTGCGAAGCGATCTTCTTCGAAGACCGTCTGGTTTCCGTAGAGCTGCCGACCACCATCGTGCGTAAAGTTGCCTACACCGAAGGTTCCGCTCGCGGCGACACTTCGGGCAAGGTGATGAAGCCTGCCAAACTGGCTAACGGTACCGAGCTGCAGGTTGCTGATTTTATCGAAATCGACGACCTGATCGAGATCGACACCCGTGAAGGTGGTTCGTACAAAGGTCGCGCCAAGAAGTAATTCTGGCCAAACCGTACGACACAAAAAGCCCGACCTGGCGTCGGGCTTTTTTGTGCGCGTCTGTTAATCAGACCGTCACGTGCAGGCGCACATCGACGTTGCCACGGGTAGCGTTGGAGTACGGGCAGACCTGGTGCGCGGCGTCGACCAGGCTTTGCGCCTCGTCTTGTGCCAGGCCCGGCAGGCTGATGTGCAGGTCGATATCCAGGCCGAAACCGCCGGGGATTTGACCGATGCCGACGTGGGCGGTGATCGAAGCGTCATCCGGGATTTTGCGTTTTGTCTGGCTGGCGACGAATTTCAGCGCGCCGATAAAGCAGGCCGAGTAGCCGGCGGCAAACAGTTGTTCCGGGTTGGTGGCCTGGCCGCCGGCGCCGCCCAGTTCTTTAGGCGTGGAGAGTTTGACGTCGAGGATGTTGTCGCTGGAAACAGCGCGACCATCACGGCCGCCGGTGGCGGTGGCTACAGCGGTATAGAGCGTTTGCATGGTGTCGTCCTCTTGGGTTTTTAGCACTAAATGTTTGCGCGCTAAGTAGTTGGTGAGGCGAATATATAGCGCTAATATTTAGCGCGCAAGTTAAATTTACAAAATGTTTTGGCTTCACAAAAAACCAGTGTGGGAGCGGGCTTGCTCGCGAATGCGGTGTGTCAGTCAGCACATCTGGCGACTGATACACCGCATTCGCGAGCAAGCCCGCTCCCACATTTTTATGCGATGTTGCCTTTAGACAGCGCCCTGCAAATGACTACGCAACGCAATCAGATCCGCCTGCAGCTTGCGCAACTGCTCAAGCTGCATACCGCTCGCCCCCAGAATGCATTGCGGAATCCCCATCGCCTTTTCCTGCAGGGCACGTCCCGCTTCGGTCAGTTCCACCACCACCACCCGCTCATCTTCACGCTTGCGGGTGCGGCTGAGCAGGCCCTCGGCTTCCAGGCGCTTGAGCAATGGTGTGAGGGAGCCTGGGTCGGTGAGCAGGCGGTGGCTGATTTCGCCGACGGTCAAGCCGTCCTCTTCCCACAGCACCATCATGGCCAGGTACTGCGGGTACGTCAGGCCGAGGGCCTGCAGCAGCGGCTTGTAGACTTTGGTCATCAGCAACGACGTGGAGTGCAGGGCGAAACACAGCTGGTTATCCAGCATCAGGTTTTCGCACGGGTTGGGATTTTTACTCATGGTGATGCCTTAAAAAGCGTGCCTGTCCAGGAATATAGCGGGCAAACCTTTAATGCGCCAGATAATTCTGGCGCATCGGTCAGACCAGGCCGCTTTGCAGCGCCAGATCCCATGGCGGCACGGGGCTGAAACGTGATTTGAGGTATTCCAGCAGCAAGCGGCTGCGCGCATTGGGTTGCTGTTCCAGGCGCAACGCATAGATACCGGCGGTTTCCGGGCTGGGCAGTCCGTTTTCGCAAAACAGCGGCAGCAGCTCGCCGCGCACCAGGTATTCGCTGGCCAGCCACGTGGGCAGGTGGGCAATGCCCAGCCCGGCCAGGGCACCAGACAGCAGGGCTTCGGCATTGTTGGCGCTCATGCGGATACGCCGCGGCCGGTAGAGGGTGCGGCGCCCATCCAGTTCGAAGCGCCACGCGAACATCGGCGCCAGGCCGTCCCAGTCCAGGCCATCGTGCTCGCTCAGCTCGCGTGGGTGGCTGGGCGTGCCATGGCTTTTGAGGTACGCCGGGCTGGCGCAGGCGATACGCACAATGCTCGCCAGGGGCGTGGCCACCAGGCGCGTGTCAACGATATGCCCGGCGCGCAGCACCAAATCGACTTTGCCCAGGTGCGCACCCTGCATATCGACAAAGCTGTCGATCAAGTGCAGGTGCACATCGAGACCAGGGTACACATTCAAAAAGTCGGCAATCACCGGCGCCAAGTGCCGTCGACCAAAGGCGGCGGGGGCGTCCACCCGGATCAAGCCTTCCGGCGCATGGCTCAGGGACACGGCTTCGGCGCGGGCCAGTTGCAATTCGCTGACGATCCGCCGCGCCCGCTCGGCGAAGGCCAGGCCCGCCGGCGTGGGCACTACCGCATGGGTGCTGCGCTGGAACAGGCGGCTGCCCACCGAGCTTTCCAGGCTGTCGATGCGCCGCGCCACCGCCGAAGGTGTCAGTGGATGGAGGCGCGCGGCGGCGGAAAAGCTGCCGGCCTCCAATACATCCAGAAACAGACTCAGTTGCTCGGTCAGAGTGTTGGGGTTCATGGGTGTGTGCTTATGCGAGATTGGCACAGCCATTGTGCGTTGCTGTGCGTTTCCGCGCTAGAGCCGACTGCGTAGCATGCAAGGCCTGGGCATCTGGAGTGGTGAGCGGTGATGGATTTGGCGATGTATCTGGTATTGGGCGCGGCGCTCGGCACGGTCGGCGGCTTGTTTGGCATTGGTGGCGGGCTTATTGCAATTCCGGTGCTCGGCGTGTTGTTTGGCCTGGATCAACAGATTGCCCAAGGCACAGCCTTGGTGATGGTTGTGCCCAACGTGATGCTGGCCTTGTGGCGTTACCACCAGCGTAACCGGATTGAATTGCGCCACGCGTTGCCGCTGGGGGTGATGGGCTTCAGCTTTGCCTGGCTGGGTTCGATCTGGGCGGTGGGCCTGGACGCCGGGGCCATGCGCATCGGCTTCATCGCGTTCTTGCTGACGCTGGCGGCGTACAACCTGCTGCGCCTGTTCACCCGCAACGCGCCGCCGACCGCGCAAATGCGTTATTCCTGGCCATGGCTTGGCGTGCTGGGTGCCGCGTCCGGTTCAATGGGCGGCTTGTTCGGCGTGGGCGGCGCGGTGGTTGCCACGCCGGTGCTGACCAGTCTGTTCGGCACCACCCAAGTGGTTGCGCAAGGCCTGTCACTGGCCCTGGCATTGCCCAGCACCAGCGTGACGCTGGTCACCTACGCCTGGCACCATGAGGTGGACTGGATGATCGGCGTGCCGTTGGCGGTGGGCGGCCTGCTCAGCATCAGTTGGGGCGTGAAAGTCGCCCATGCACTGCCCGAGCGTGTGTTGCGCGGGCTGTTCTGCGCCTTCCTGGCGGTGTGTGCGGTGATGTTGACCTTTAAAGTCTGAAGCCTTCGACGATGTAGTCCGCCAGGCATTCGGTGATCGGCGATGTCATTGCCGGGTTGCGTAACAAGTGCAGGTTCATCGAGGGCAGTGGCGGGAAGCCTTCGTCGCTGCTCAGGATTCGCAAGTCGTCGGTCACCAGGCTTTCCATGCACACCATCACGGCCAGGCCCGCGTTAACCACCGCCTGGATCGCCGCCACATTAGAGCTGTGGTAGGCCATGCGATAATCACGCCCGGCCGCATCCAGCGCTGCACGGGTCCACTGGTAGTAAAGGCAGTCAGTACCGGAACCGGCCAGGGGCAGTGCCTCGTGCTCGTCCACGCAGAAGCACGGCGCGGCCGCCCACACCATGCGCTCGGTGCGCAACAACTCGCCGATTTCCTTGCCGGGTTCACGGCTGATGACCGTCAGCGCCAAGTCTCTGCGCTGCATCAACACCGATGACGACTCACAGTGCATCTCGATCTGGATCAGCGGGTAAGCCTTGGAAAACTGTTTGAGAATGCCTGGCAGAAAGCGCATCACGTAGTCATCCGGCGTGCCGATGCGCACCAATCCCACCATATGCGGCTCGCGCAGGGTGTTGAACACTTCACTGTGCAGTTTCAGGATGCGCCGTGCATAACCCAGTAATACCTCGCCTTCCGGCGTGAGCCTGACTTGTCGGCCATCGCGCTCGAACAGCTTGCGTTGCAGCACGTCTTCTTCCAGCCGCTTCATCTGCATGCTCACTGCCGATTGTGTGCGGTTGACCGACTCGCCGGCGCGGGTAAAGCCGCCCTGGTCGGCAATGGCGACGAAGGTGCGCAGCACGTCGGTGTCGATGCTTGGGTAGCCGGACAATTGATCAATCTCCGAGATGTATTGCATAAAAAACATTCGTTGGATTGATCATAAGGCCAGGCACACACTTGCGCCATCCCCACTGGAGGGCGAGAAGATGAAAGGTCAGAAAGGTTTTGTGTTGCTGGGCAAACGCCCGTTTTCCGGGCTGTTGCGCACGGTCGCCCGCTGGCAGGCGCTGCATGGAGAGCGCCATGCCCTGGCAAGCTTGAGCGATGAAGCGCTCAAGGACATCGGGCTCAATCGCGGCGATGTCGAGCAGGAGCGTCACCTGCATTTCTGGCAAGACCCGCTGCGAAAATGACCCGGGATGCAGTAGGGTGGTCGGCGAGCTCACACGGAGAGAACCATGCCCGTCGACCTGTCCTTTTCCCTCAAGCAAGCACGCCGCATGGCGCTGGCGGCCCAGGGTTTTTCCGGGCGCCAGGCGCCGGCCTTGATCAAGGCTGCGCACCTCAACCGTTTGATTGAGCGGTTGGGTGTATTGCAGATCGATTCGGTCAACGCCGTGGTGCGTTCCCATTACCTGCCGCTGTTTTCGCGCCTGGGCCATTACTCCCCGTTGATCCTTGAACACGCTGCCTGGAGCCAGGGCCGGCGCCGCTCGTTGTTTGAGTACTGGGGCCATGAGGCCTCTTTGCTGCCCATGGCGCTGTACCCGTTGATGCGCTGGCGCATGGAGCGGGCGAAGTTGGGGCAGGGCATCTATTCGCAGATGGCGCGTTTTGGGCGTGAGCAGCAGGCCACCATTCAGCGCGTGCTGCACACCGTCGAGCAGCAGGGCGCATTGGGCGCGGGCAGCTTGTCGACCCGCGAGGAGCGTGCCGGCCCCTGGTGGGATTGGAGTGAGGAAAAACACGCGCTGGAATGGCTGTTCGCTGCCGGTCTGGTCACCGTCGCGGGGCGGCGCGGTTTTGAGCGGCTTTATGATTTACCGGAACGGGTCATTCCTGCCGACATTCTTCAAGCGTCTGTGAGCGAGGCCGAAGCTCAGCGTGGCTTGCTGCTGCACAGCGCGACTGCATTGGGTGTCGCCACCGAAAAAGACCTGCGCGACTATTTCCGCCTCGACCCCGCCGACAGCCGTGGCCGCCTGGCCGAGTTGGTCGAGGATGGGCAGTTGCAGGTGTGCCAGGTGCAGGGCTGGAAACAGCCGGCGTACTGCCTGCCTGAACCCAAAGTGCCGCGCAAAGTGCCAGCAAGCGCCTTGCTCTCGCCGTTCGATTCATTGATCTGGGAGCGCAGCCGCACCGAGCGCCTGTTCGACTTCCGTTACCGGCTTGAGATCTACACCCCGCAACACAAACGGGTGTATGGCTACTACGTGTTGCCGTTTTTGCACAACGAACGGATCGCCGCACGGGTTGACCTGCGCGCTGAGCGCGCCAATGGGCGCCTGGCGGTGCACGCGGTGCATGAGGAGGAGCCGGGGCTGGATGAGGAAGGGATGCAGGCGTTAGCCCTGAATCTGCGGCAGATGGCGGACTGGCTGGGGCTGGAGCAGGTGCAGCTCAATTGCCAGCGGCCGAGTGCGGCGCGGCTTCGGGTGGCGATGTTGCAAATATGAGTTGTCGAGGGCTTTTGTGGCGAGCGGGCTTGCCCCGCGTTGGGCTGCGAAGCAGCCCCATCACAAACACCTCGGTATATCTGGAAGAACGGGGTGGCTGGTTTCAGGGTGGCTTCGCCACCCAACGCGGGGCAAGCCCGCTCGCCACAACAAGCCTATGAGTCAGCGTTTGACTTGCTTCAACGTCTCGGCAATCAGAAACGCCAATTCCAGCGACTGGTCGGCATTCATCCGTGGGTCACAGTGGGTGTGATAACGGTCCGACAAACCATCTTCGGTAATCGGCCGTGCGCCGCCGATGCATTCGGTGACGTTCTGCCCGGTCATCTCGATATGGATCCCGCCGGCATAGCTGCCCTCGGCCTGGTGCACCTGGAAGAACTCCTTCACCTCGCCAAGAATCTGCGCAAAGTCGCGGGTCTTGTAGCCGCTGCTGGCCTTGATGGTGTTGCCGTGCATCGGGTCCGAACTCCACAGCACCTGCTTGCCCTCGCGCTGTACCGCACGAATCAGGTTGGGCAGGTGGTCGCCGACCTTGCCGGCGCCCATGCGCGCGATCAGGTTGAGGCGGCCTGGGTCGTTGTCCGGGTTGAGGATGTCGATCAGGCGGATCAGGTCCTCAGGCTTCATGCTTGGGCCGACCTTGACCCCGATCGGGTTGTTGACCCCGCGCAGGAACTCGACGTGGGCGCCGTCCAGCTGACGGGTGCGGTCACCGATCCAGAGCATATGGGCCGAGCAGTCGTAATAGTCATTGGTCAGGCTGTCGCGGCGCACGAAGGCTTGTTCATAGTTCAGCAGCAGCGCTTCGTGGGCGGTGAAGAAGCTGGTTTCGCGCAGTTGCGGCGAGCTGTCCATGCCGCAGGCACGCATGAACGCCAGGGTTTCGTCGATGCGGTCGGCCAGTTGGCTGTATTTTTCGGCCAGCGCGGAGTTGGCGATAAAGTCCAGGTTCCACTTATGCACCTGGTGCAGGTCGGCAAACCCGCCCTGGGCAAACGCACGCAGCAAATTCAGGGTGGCAGTGGACTGGTGGTAGGACTGCAGCAGGCGGTCCGGGTCCGGCACGCGGCTTTTTTCATCGAAGCCGATGCCGTTGACGATGTCGCCACGGTAGGCGGGCAGGGTGACGCCGTCGATGGTTTCATCGTTGGCCGAGCGCGGCTTGGCGAACTGGCCGGCCATGCGTCCGACTTTGACCACCGGGCAACCGGCGGCGAAGGTCATCACGATCGCCATCTGCAGCAGCACCTTGAAGGTGTCGCGGATTTTTGCCGCAGAAAACTCGGCAAAGCTCTCGGCGCAGTCGCCACCCTGCAACAGGAAGGCGCGGCCCTGGGTCACTTCGGCAAACTGGCGGCGCAATTCGCGGGCTTCCCCGGCAAACACCAGTGGCGGGTAGCTGGCCAGGCTTTGCTCCACGTGCAGCAAGTGCGCAGCGTCCGGGTACTGGGGTTGTTGCTGGATCGGCAGGGCGCGCCAGCTGTCGGGGCTCCAGGGTTGGCTCATCATGAACTCGATAGGTTGATTGACGGTCGGGCGCCAATGTTAGCAGCAATTAGTGCGTGACCTGTTGCCGCCGCTTGGCCGACAATCGCGCCTTTGCCGTGCGGTAAACCCTTTAGGAGTAGTGATGAGCGAGGAGCGTGTCGAGCGCCTGCTGGCCGAAGTCCATGATGATTTCGGCATGATCCGTGTGCTCGAAGTGGCCGATTACCGTTTTCTCGAGTTTGGCGATGCCATCGAGCAAAGCTGCGTGTTTACCGCCGACCCGAGCTGGCTCGAGTACGACTACACCCGTGCGATGTTGATTGGCGCGTTGTGCCATGAGCAACCGGAGAGCGCGCTGTTCCTCGGCCTGGGCGCCGGCACGCTGACCCAGGCGTGCCTCAAGTTTCTGCCGCTGGAAGACGTCGAGGCCATTGAACTGCGCCCGGATGTGCCGCGCCTGGCCATCGAGTACCTGGGGCTGGATGACGACCCGCGCTTGTACATCCGCATTGGTGACGCGCTGCAATTGCTCGATACCGCCGAGTCGGCCGACCTGATCTTTGTCGACCTTTACACCGATGTCGGCCCGGGCGTCGGGCACCTGGCCTGGACCTTCCTGGAAAACTGCCAGAAAAAGCTCAACCCCGGCGGCTGGCTGGTGATCAACCAGTGGGCGACCGATGACGGTAAACCATTGGGCGCGGCGTTGTTGCGCGGGTTGTATCACCGGCATTACTGGGAACTGCCGGTGAAGGAGGGCAATGTGATTTTGCTGGTGCCTTCGGAGCTGGATCAGGAACTGGATATGGCTGCGTTGTCGGACCGCGCCGAGGCGTTGGCGCCGCGGTTGGGGTATTCGTTGCAGGCGTTGATCAAGGCGATTCGGCCGGCGACTTAGTTGCCTGTACCGGCCTCTTCGCCAGCAAGCCCGCTCCCACATTCGACTGCATTCCAACGGATGTACGCGTACAAATGTGGGAGCGGGCTTGCTCGCGAAGAGGCCACTCCTGTAGACAGCGATTCCAGGGTATTCAAATCCCCTTGAACACCCCCGGCCGCTTCTCGATCATGGCCCGCACACCTTCTTTGGCATCCTCACTGTTCAGCAATTTCTCCACCACCCCCTGCAACCCTGCCGCCGCAACGGTTTCGCCTTCCATGCGCGCCTGGCGCGCCGACATCAACGTCGCCTGCACGCCCAGCGGTGCCTGGCGGGCAATGCGGTTGGCCAACTCGATGGCGCGCGGCAGCAGGTCTTCACTGGCCATCACTTCCTGCACCAGCCCCAGCCGCAGCGCCTCATGGGCGTCGAATTCATCGCCGGTCAGCAGCCAGCGCATGGCGTTGCCCCAGCCGGCAATCTGATGAAAACGCAGGGTCGCGCCGCCGAACGGGAAGATCCCGCGCTGCACTTCCATCTGTGCAAAGCGCGTGTTGCTGGCACAGAGGTTGATATCCGCCGCCAGCATCAACTCGATGCCGATGGTCAGGCAGTAACCCTGGGCCGCGACGATCACCGGTTTATTGACGCGGGGGCCGGCAAACACGCCCCACGGATCGCAGCCGCCCAACGGTGGTTGCCAGCCTCCCGACATCACGCCACTGACATTGGCCAGGTCCAGCCCGGCGGTAAAATGCTCGCCGTGGGCAAATACCACCGCGACCCGAGCGTCGTCGTTTCGATCAAATTCGCCATAGGCCAGGCTCAGCTCATTGAGCAGGTCCAGGTCAAAGGCATTGCGCTTGGCCACTCGATCCAGCCCCAACAGCAGGACATGACCCTTTAATTCACGGCTGACGCGACTGCTGCTGGCTTGATTCATCGGGGGTGGCCTCGGGGGCTTGGGTAGGGTTTTAGACCAATGGGTCTTGATGCACAGGTGAACCGTTTAAGTGTTGTGACCAACAGGGCCGGGCCTTTGAAAAATAGACCTTGGCGCGGGTATGCGCAAAGACTGTGACGCAGCGCGGTATATCGGCACTTTCGGATAAAAAAAGCTCCCTTTTTCAGCTATTTCCGGTATAGTGCGCGCCGGCCTTTAACCGGGCCGCGTTTAGGTAGCGCAATTCCCCGAAGTCAGCTTCGGCTGCACGTCCGCACAGCGGACTCTCCCTTGACGAATCTTTTTCATTCATTCGTTTTCGCAAATCCCCGCCGACAAAGCAGCCAGGGCGACTCTTGAGTCTCAACACGGCATGCGCAGCTTTGGAGCATGGGTCTTTGCGGATGCACTTAGAGGCAGACCCATGACCCAGGAAACCGGCGGCTTCGCCGCTTTTAATCTTAACCCGAACATTCTTGCTGCCGTCATTGCGACCGGCTACGAAGAACCTTCGGCTATTCAGCAGCAATCGATCCCGATCATCATGGCCGGCCAAGACATGATTGGCCAGGCGCAAACCGGTACCGGTAAAACCGCCGCGTTCGCCCTGCCTATCCTGCACTGCATCGATCCTGCCAAGCGCGAGCCGCAAGCCCTGATCCTGGCGCCAACCCGTGAGTTGGCGCTGCAAGTAGCAACCGCTTTTGAAACCTACGCCAAGCAAATGCCAGGCGTAACCGTTGTGGCCGTTTACGGCGGCGCGCCTATGGGCCCACAACTCAAAGCAATCCGTAACGGCGCACAGATCGTTGTCGCCACCCCGGGCCGTCTGTGCGACCACCTGCGTCGTGACGAGAAAGTGCTGTCGACCGTGAACCACCTGGTTCTGGACGAAGCTGACGAAATGTTGAAGCTGGGCTTCATGGATGACCTGGAAGTCATCTTTAAAGCGCTGCCACCGACCCGTCAGACCGTACTGTTCTCGGCCACCCTGCCACAGTCGATCCGTGCCATTGCCGAACGCCACCTGCGCGATCCGCAACACGTGAAGATCCAGACCAAGACTCAGACCGTTACCGCGATCGAACAGGCTCACCTGTTGGTTCACGCTGACCAGAAGACCTCGGCTGTATTGAGCCTGCTGGAAGTCGAAGACTTCGACGCCCTGATCATGTTCGTGCGCACCAAGCAAGCGACCCTGGACCTGGCCAGCGCCCTGGAAGCCAAAGGCTACAAAGCCGCTGCGCTGAACGGTGACATTGCCCAGAACCAGCGTGAGCGTGTGATCGACTCCCTCAAGGATGGCCGTCTGGACATCGTTGTGGCGACCGACGTTGCCGCCCGTGGCCTCGACGTTCCACGTATCACCCACGTGTTCAACGTTGACATGCCTTACGATCCAGAGTCTTACGTTCACCGTATCGGCCGTACCGGCCGTGCGGGTCGCGAAGGTCGTGCATTGTTGCTGGTGACTCCACGTGAGCGCCGCATGCTGCAAGTGATCGAGCGTGTCACCGGTCAGAAAGTTGCCGAAGTCCGCCTGCCGGATGCCCAGGCCGTTCTCGATGCGCGCATCAAGAAACTGACCAACAGCCTGTCGCCGCTGGTGGCTGACGCTGAATCGACCCACGGCGACCTGCTGGACCGCCTGACTGCCGATATCGGTTGCACCCCACGTGCCCTGGCTGCAGCTCTGCTGCGCAAAGCCACCAACGGTCAGGCCCTGACCCTGGCAGCGATCGAGAAAGAACGCCCACTGGTACCGAACAACGCGCCACGCGGTGATCGTCCAGAGCGTACTGGCGACCGTCCGGACCGTGGTGATCGTGAGCGTCGCGCTCCGGTTCCATTGGCCGAAGGCCGTGCTCGTTGCCGTACCGCGCTGGGCGCGCGTGACGGTATCGCCGCCAAGAACCTGCTGGGCGCTATCCTCAATGAGGGTGGCCTGGCACGTGAAGCCATCGGTCGCATCCAGGTGCGTGACAGCTTCTCCCTGGTGGAGCTGCCGGAAGACGGTCTGGAAAAACTGCTGGCCAAGCTCAAAGACACTCGCGTTGCCGGTAAGCAGCTGAAGCTGCGTCGCTACCGCGAAGATTGATCTGCCCTTGGGCTGATTGATCGCACATAAAAAATCCCCGACTGGTTCGGGGATTTTTTTTGCCTGATCGTTCCCACGCTCTGCGTGGGAATGCCGCCCCGGACGCTCCGCGTCCTGTCTTACCCGAAACGATAGATGTCCATACCCAGCGCGCCCAAGGTGAACCCCTGATGCGCCACACTGAAATCCCCTCCGGCGCCCCGTGCAAAGTACAACGGCAACAAGTGTTCATCGCTGGGATGGCTGCGCACGGCGTGTGGCGCCTGGCGCCGATAGTCGTGCAGGGCCGCTTCATCGTTGGCGGCAAGTTTACCCACCATCCAATCGCGAAAATCCCGTGCCCAGGGCTCGATGCTATCGGGTCCGGCGCGCCAGTTCAGCTCACCCAGGTTATGGGTGATGCTGCCGGAGCCGATCAACAGCACACCCTGTTCACCCAGGCTCGCCAGGGCATGCCCGACTCGGGTTTGCAGTGCCGGGCCCATGCGGCTGGGCAAGGACACCTGCACCACCGGAATATCCGCCGCCGGGTACATCAGTGACAGCGGTACCCAGGTGCCGTGGTCGAAGGGGCGACGTGCATCGAGTTGCGCATCCAGGCCATCGGCTTGCAACAGCTCGACGATCTGCCCGGCCAGCTGCGGGTTGCCCGGTGCCGGGTACTGCACGGCAAACAGTTCGGCAGGGAAGCCGCCGAAGTCGTGCCAGGTTTCCGGGGCGGCGCTGCCCGTGACGAGTAATTCGTGGCTTTCCCAATGCGCCGATACCACCACAATCGCTTTTGGCCGTGGCAGTTCAGCCGCCAGACGGCGCAGCGCAGGGCCACTGGCGCCGGGTTGCAGGGCAAGCATGGGCGAGCCGTGGGAGATAAACAGGCTGGGGAGCATAAGTCGGGTCCTGAGGGTTAACATAGGCCCATCTTCAATCAGATCATTGATCTAAATCTAATATAAGTTTTAGCGCCTTTTGATCGAATTTTCAGGGTGATTTATGGAGCCTAAGTTTTGGCAAGAACGCTGGGCGCGCAATCAGATTGGCTTTCACCTGCCCGACGTCAACCCTTACCTGCAGCGGCATTGGCCGAAACTGGCATTGCCGGATGGCGCGAAAGTGCTGGTGCCGTTGTGTGGCAAAAGCCTGGATTTGATCTGGTTGGTGAGCCTTGGGTATCGCGTAATGGGCGTGGAACTGTCGGAGCAGGCGGTTGAAGCCTTCTTCAATGAGCAAGCGTTGACGCCGCATATCCGCCAGCAAGGCGCGTTCAAGGTATATGTGTCCAGCTTGATCGAGGTGTGGTGCGGCGACTTCTTCGCCATTGACGCCGAGGCAGTGACCGATTGCACTGCACTCTATGACCGCGCGGCGTTGATCGCTTTGCCGCCGCTGATGCGGGCGCAATACGCTGAGCATTTGAATACGCTTGTGCGCCCTGGCTGCAAGGGGCTGCTGATTACCCTGGATTATGATCAGACGCAGAAGGCTGGGCCGCCGTTTGCGGTGACTGACGAAGAAGTCAGGGTGTTGCTGGGTTTGCGTTGGAGCTTGGAGATATTGGAGGAGCGAGACATCCTGAGTTAGAGCTGGAAGGCTATGCAGGATGGCGTCACGCGGCTTGATGAGCGTGTGTATCAGCTGACTATGCGTTGACCCAGCCATCGCCATCGCGGGCAAGCCCGGCTCCCACATTGGAATGCGTTCACTGTGGGAGCCGGGCTTGCCCGCGATGGCGTTATCAGCACCCACAAAAAAGGGGCGACCAAGTCGCCCCTTTTTGTGTCACTTGTCCCGTCCTGAATAAGGTTTACACCTTCTGACCCAATCTCAGGAAGGCGTAATGAATTCAGGAAAAAGGCGCAGTCAGCGTGACTACTCGCTGACCTTTAAATTGTCAGTCGTCGATCAGGTCGAAAAAGGCGAGTTGAGTTATAAAGAGGCTCAAGAGCGCTACGGCATCCAGGGCAAATCTACGGTGTTGAACTGGCTACGCAGGCATGGTCGACAGAACTGGAGTCAAAGCGCGTCCATTCGTACCAAGAGATCCCGTTCCATGGATGAGCCCGACAAGCCGCTGACGCCCGAACAGCGAATCAAAGAGCTTGAAGAGCAACTCGCTCAAGCCAATCAGAAAGCTCAGTTTTTCGAAGCCGTTGTTGATGTACTCAAGAATGACTTTGGTGTCTCTGTCGTAAAAAAGCGATCCGGCAAGCCCTCTCCCAAAGGAAAGTCCAAGACCTGAGTATCAGCCGGGCTTGCCAGTTCATCGGGATATCCCGCCAGGCATATTACAAACGCATTCGAGCATGTAATGCTCGAGCCCTCCAGGCTCAGAAGGTTATGGGGTTCGTGCACGAAAAGCGCCTCAGACAACCTAGGCTTGGAACCCGAAAGCTTCATAACCTCATGCATAGCGAGCCCGAAGCCCCGGTAAAGGTTGGTCGAGACTGCCTTTTCGACATTTTGCGGGATCGCAGAGAGTTGGTTCCTCGAAAGCGGGCCTATCACAAAACGACAAACAGTCATCATCGCTTTCACAGGCACCCCAACCTGCTCAAAGAAGGGCCATCACAGGTAGTTGCTACGGCGCCAGAACAAGTTTGGGTAGCCGATATCACCTACTTGCCCACTCAAACGGGCGTGGCCTATCTGAGCTTGGTGACTGACGCCTACTCTCGGAAGATCGTGGGGCATCATGTTCACGAAAGCTTGCACACGGAGTCTGTGATTCAGGCATTCAGTAAAGCCCTCAAGTGCAGAAAAACAGAGCAAAACCTTGTTCATCACTCAGATCGAGGCATCCAATACTGCTCCGAGCTTTATCAGCGGCTGCATGTAAAGCACGGTATCCGGTGTTCTATGACCGATGGTTACGACTGCTACCAAAATGCTTTGGCCGAACGAGTGAACGGGATTTTGAAAACCGAGTTTCTCTTGCATCGGCCCAAAGATGCGGCTGAAGCCGCGCGAATGGTGGATCAATCCGTGCATATCTATAACAGTGAGCGGCCACATCTATCGCTGAAATACAAAACGCCCGATGCGGTGCATCGGGCGTTTTGAGGCTGAAATAGGTGTAAACCTATGTCAGGACTGGACA